>NZ_CP032418.1:1980000-2280000 GCF_003595195.1 Paenisporosarcina cavernae | reverse complement strand
ATCACTCCAACTAACCCCATTTTTCCTTTGGCAGCTAGTTGATCGAGCACGATACTCGACGTTAACACGAAGACAAATGCGCTGGCCACCCCGGAAACAAAACGAAAAACAACCCATAGCGCTGTGTGATCCGTCAGTCCCATCGCAATCGTCAACCCGATACTCACGGCTATACTAATTCGAAGCAACAAGCTCCGATTTTGTTGAATCGGGAACAAACTACCAATAATCGCCCCGACCAAATAACCGGCATAATTACTAGATGCTAAATACCCCGCGAAAATAGTCGAAAACTCTTTCTCCTCCTGCATGAAGGGAAGGATAGGCGTATATGCAAAGCGGCCAATACTCATGGCAATAAAAAGAGAAAATACTCCTCCAATAACGAGTAACAAGGGTTTGTTCATAAAAGGACCTCCAGTTTTTATGAAAGGACTAAAAGACTATAAGGTTATAATCATAAAGTCATGGTAATTTCAAAAAAATGTATCAACCATTGAAAAGAAGCTATTTTTTTAGATAGATAGAAATATTGTATCAAAAAATAGGTAAGTGTATCGTTGAATTATCAGGAGAACCCTGACATTTCGAAAAAGGCAAACTGATTGAAAAATCAGGACGCAAAGTTCCGGGCCTAAAGAGTCTTCTAAGGCGGCTGAGCTACCGAAGAATGAGGAGCAATCCAATGCACCGATTTCTTCCATCATAAAGATAGGGAGAGAAATCATGAGTAAATTATCTTGGAAGTATAGTTTTGCAATTTTAATTGCCATCTTCACAATAGGATCTACAACATCCGCTTTTGCAAACACAGACGCAGCGGCGGAGGAAGAAGTGGTAGAACCAGCACTTATACCTGGTGACTTCTTTTACTTCCTAAAGGAGCTAAAAGAATCTATTCAATTAGCACTAACGTTTGATGATTTAAAAGAAGCCGAACTATTAAATGAGTTTGCTGCTGAACGGATCGCGGAAGCCGAGGCTCTATACGATGCGGGTGAAGAAGAAAAAGCGGTAGAAACGTTAGAAGCGGCTATCGAGCAATACACAGACGCATTTGATCAACTGGAGCAAGGAACGGAAGTCTCTGAAGATGGCTCATCAGAACAAACAAGTTCGGATGAAGTTGTAAATGAAGAATCGACCACTGATGAGGAAGCTGTTCAAGAAACAGATTCCACAGAAGAAGTCACTGAAAATACCGATACGACAGAAGAAACTCCTGCTGAGGACGTAGAATTAACACCAGAAGAAAAACTTATAGCAAAATTTTCTCAAAATATTGTAGCGTTGCAAGCTGCTCTTGAAAAAGTAGGAAGTGAACAAGCTAGCGAATCTTTAACGAAAAATATTGAAAAAGCACAAAAGAAATTAGAAAAGAAGATGTCAAAAAAATTGGCAAAACTGCTTGCTCAAGAAAATGAAGAAGACTCGACAGAGGCAGAAGATACAGAATCTACCACAGAAGAAAATGGAACAGTAGATGAAAAACCTGCCGATGAAGTTGTAGCGGAAGAAGTGACTACAGAAACGACGGATTCTAGTGAGAATACTGAGTCTGCAGAAACTAACTCAAGTGCAACTGTAAGCGGTACGGATAGCTCTACAGTGAAAGTTGAACCCGAAAAGGACAAGGAAAAACAAGCAACAGCACCAACAACTGAACACAAAAATGTACAAAAAGAAGGAAAGAAACAAGAAAAGTCAGAAGTAAAAGAATCGAAGAAGCAAGAAAAAGCAGAAGTGAAAGAAACGAAGAAACAAGAAAAAGCAGACGAGAAAGATGAAAAAGAATCTATACGTGAAACGAAAAAAGAAGATAAAGAAGATAAAGAAGATAAAGAAGATAAATCTGAAAGCAAAGCATCGGAAAAAAGAGACAATGAGAAAGATAAAAAAGAATCCAACGACCACGGGAAAGATTAAAGCAAAACGCCTCTCCATTCAAACTGAGTGGGAGAGGCGTTTCTATGTTAGTTTTTAGTATCGATCCAAAAGCGGCGTTTTACATTGCCTGATTCCTCGACAAAAGGAGAATCCTCCACACCACCATTATTTAAGATGACGCCAGCTGAACCGAGATTGTCTTTGTCGCAAGTAATGAGTACATGGTCCAACCCTTCTTCTTTACAAATCTTCAAAGACTCGCGGAGAATTTTTGAACCATAGCCCTTTTTCCGTTCGGAAGGTCGAACACCATATCCGACATTTCCGCCAACATTACGTAAGAAATCATTTAAACCAAAACGCAAATTGATCATCGCCACGATTCGGTTTTCTTCATTCACCAAATAATAACTAGCATTCCGAACCCAACCTTCACCGCCAGTTTTTCCTGCAGGGAATTTCTCCATAAACTCCTCGAAACTCTCATACTGACGCAAATCCAAACTCCACGGCACAACCTTCTCCTCATCTGGCCACTCTTCTATGTAAGCGATATGTTCCTCTTTCCAATCAGCCGTTGGTTCCACTAAACGCATAATAATCCCTCATTTCGTTCGATTCTTCCATTTTAAATCACATTTATACGAAAAGGAATGAAATTGACAAAATGAGGGTAAGTAATTTATAAACACCGAAGGAGAGATGAACATGAAGGATCCAAAGCACCCACAAGAACAAGACCGAGAAGAAGCAATTGAAAAAGATTCGAAGTTATCGTCAAACGACATATCGGAAGAAAAAGCTGAAAATACAGAAGTTGTCACAGAAGAACCTCGAATCAATACAAATGGACTGTAAAACATGCCGCTAACTCATTTGGAGTTAGCGGGATTTTTTTGGAGAAAATAGGAAGGTTAATCGAAGTGTCCTAATGTTTGCCTAAAGTGTCCTAATGTTTGTCTAAAGTGTCCTAATGTTTGGCGAGAGTGTCCTAATGTTTGCCTAAAGTGTCCCAATGTCGCGGCAAAGTGTCCCAATGCTTGCTGAAAGTGTCCTATTGTCGCAAGAAAGTGTCTTAATGTCGCTTAAAACCACTCTTTCCTCTTTCCACTCACTTCCCTCCTTCGTTACAAGCCCTCCTCCTATATGTGATTTTCCCTCCGAACTGGTGTATAATGTCACAGGAAGAAAGTAGAAATAGGTTCGGAAAGAGAGTGAACAATAATGGGTCGTAAATGGAATAATATTAAAGAAAAGAAAGCATCAAAAGATGCGAATACAAGTAGAATTTATGCGAAATTTGGCCGTGAGATATATGTGGCTGCGAAACAAGGGGAGCCGGATCCTGAGTCAAACCGTGCATTGAAAGTCGTGTTAGAACGCGCAAAAACATATAGTGTGCCAAAACATATTATTGATAAAGCGATTGAGAAAGCAAAGGGTGGTTCAGAAGAGAACTACGATGAGCTTCGTTATGAAGGATTCGGCCCGAGCGGTTCAATGGTGATTGTAGATGCGCTAACGAATAATGTGAATCGCACGGCATCTGATGTACGTGCTGCTTTTGGTAAAAATGGTGGTAACATGGGTGTCAGTGGTTCCGTTGCGTATATGTTTGATGCGACTGCTGTTATTGGGATTGAAGGTAAGACTGCAGAGGAAGTCCTAGACATGATGCTAGAAGCGGATGTAGATGTACGAGATGTATTAGAAGAAGATAATGCTGTAATCGTTTACGCGGAACCAGACCAATTCCATGCAGTGCAGGAAGCATTCAAAACGGCAGGAATTACGGAGTTTTCGATTGCGGAGTTAACGATGCTTGCTCAAAATGATATTTCATTATCACCAGAGGACGCAGCGCAATTTGAAAAAATGATTGATGCGATTGAAGATTTGGAAGATGTGCAACAGGTGTATCACAACGTAGATTTGGGTGAGTAATATGGAAGCTTTTTTAAGTAGTGATCAATTTCACTTTTTAACGGATCAAGTAAAAATATTAGTAAACGCATCTGGAGTAAGTAAGGACAAAAATGTTCTTGCAGCTTTACTTAGTGTGCGTGAGGAATCTGTACGTAATTTATTGCCCGACTTATCCGAGGAGCAACAAGATATGTTGAACTCCATTCAACACGTAACGGATAAACAATCAGGAGAACAATTTTTGGCGAAACTTCAACCGTTTGTCATTCCATTTCCCGCACTGACGGACGAAAAAATTCGAAAGCTTTTTCCAAAGCTGAAGAAAGTGAGTATACCTAATCTCACAGAAATTGACTGGCGATTGCAGACGTTTTTAGGGTGGAATGACAAAGGTTCGGATAAGAAGTGTCTTATTTTTTGGCAGAATGAAAAGCACCTTCCTACTTATGGGACATTTGAAGTCTCCAAAAAAGATGGTATTTGTGCCATTTGCCATAAGCATGACAAACTCGGATTATTCACGGCAGCTGTAAAAGGAAATGCTAATGGTGCTTACACAAAGCGAGGCAATTATATTTGTCAGGATAGCTTGAAATGTAGTCAGCAAGTGATCGACTCGGAGCGTATGACAGATTTCATAGAGATTGTTAGAGCGCGTTAAGGATCAATGAGTAAGTTAGTATAGCTTTTCGAAAAAGAAAAACTTAAAAGCCCGATAAAATTGGAAAAGGGATGCTCCAGTAATGGGGCATCCCTTTGATTATATAAGATAACAAAATTGTGTTGAAATAATCATTTCAAATAATTGAGAATGTATTGCCGCGGTCAAGAATCCACTGGTTGTTTTCCTTAAGCAACGTAAACCCTACCTTCTTTTACGTCCTTGCGACCCTATAGTCGCGCCAGTGTGAATAAGTGTTCCTACAAAACATCAAGCAGATGCCAAAAATCAACGCCTATCTGCTATCTTACAAGTTAACTAAGATAGTATCGCATACTTTTCGAAGTTTGTCAATGAATGTAAAGTTCTTGACCTTGACGTTGCGTAAAGGTTTATTCTCAAGTTAGGAGGTGCATACGATGGAATATACGATCCAAAAACTATCTCAATTAGCTGGCGTAAGTGCACGTACGCTACGCTATTACGATGAAATCGGGTTACTCATTCCTGCTCGAATTAATTCGTCAGGTTACAGAATTTATGGAACGCACGAAGTAAACGTCTTACAACAAATTTTGTTTTATCGGGAGCTGGAGATGTCACTGGAGGATATTAAAAAACTTATGCAGGAACCTACATTTGATCGAGCATCTGCACTTCATTCCCATAAAAAAGCACTTCTACAACGAAAACAGCAAATCGAACTTCTATTAGAAAATATTGAAGCGTCGATTGCGGAAGAGGAAGGAAGGATACCATTGGAAAATGAGAAGAAATTTGAAGGGTTCAAATCACAACTTGTTGAAGAGAACGAGCAAAATTACGGAAAAGAAATTCGTGCGAAGTATGGTGACCAACTAATAGATGAAGCGAATGCAAAGTTTCTTGCGCAACGTCCAGAAGATATGGAACGTGCCAAGGACTTAGCGAAAGAAATTGATGCGAAACTCGCACTAGCAAAAGAAAATGGAGACCCAACAAGTGAGTTGGCAAGGGAAGTGGTGGCGCTTCACAAAAAGTGGTTGATGGGATACTGGACGACATACTCCAAAGAAGCACATGCAGGGCTAGCGCAAATGTATGTGGACGATGAACGCTTCACGGCATTTTACGATCATACAGTTCCAGGTACAGCGGAATTTTTACGGGATGTGATTGTTCATTTCACCAAGCAATAAGGCTGTTTGAAGAGTAGTCATTCGGGAAAACATCTTGCAAAGGAGTGATGTTTGTGCCATGGAGTAAAAATGATTACCCAGATTCGATGAATAATTTGTCTAAGGAAACGCGCGATAAGGCGATTGAGATTGCGAATGCTCTACTTCGAGATGGAATGGAAGATGGCCGAGCTATTGCCATCGCAACGGACAAAGCAAGGGAATATGTGACAGGTAAAAAAGAACAGGATGTATATGAAGTAAAGTTTGAAGATGACAAATGGAAATTGATGAGAGAGAACGGATCTAAAGCGATTCATTCAGCAGATACGAAAGATGCACTCTTAGAAGAAGCAAAACCTTACGTTAACGAAAAGGATGCAATTCTAAATGTGTATGATCAAGATGGGAAGTTACAGGATCACTTATACGATTGGGACTAAAAAGGCGTGCCGAGAATTCTCTCGCACGCTTTTTTAGTTATTAACAGCAGGAAGTCGTCTTTTCGCGTTTCGGTCCACTACAAACTCCTGTTTCCGGAAGTTTCAAATGGACTTCTTTTGCACCTTCTTCATCACCAGTCATATAGGCGACTACAGAACGAACTTGTTCATACCCAGTTGCAAGTAGAAATGTTGGCGCACGACCATAACTTTTCATACCAACGATATAAAAATTTGTGTCGGGATGGCGTAACTCTTTTTCCCCATGCGGTCGGACGGTTCCACAGCTATGCACATTCGGATCAATGAGAGGAGCGATTGCTTTGACACTTTCTAGAGAGCTATCGATGTCGAGTCTGACTTCTTGAAGGAACGAAAAATCAGGACGACTACCAGTTGCAGCAAAAACATGGTCAATGGATTCGATTCGAGTTTCCGCCCCTGCATAGTCTCCTATCAACGAAATCTTCCCATCCATTTGTTCTATTACGTCAATGAAAAATGGTGTCATGACTTCGACTTTTCCTGCATCGACGAGACGATGTATTTTTCGACCTAACAATCCTCGTTTAGGTAACGCATCGAGACTTTCTCCGCCATATGCTTTTTCCACGGAAGGTTTTCGTAAAATCCACGTTAAATGGATTCCGTCAATTTCTGCTAACGATAACAACGAGTTTATGGCTGAGTGTCCACCACCGACTACCGCGACACGTTTGTTTTGTAAAGTATTTGCAAGCTCAGTTGTCACATTTGGGATGCCGTACGTTATGCTGTCGGTTAGCTCTGTTTCAGTGCGAGTCCACACTTGTGAAGAAGTAATCGAGTTAGGTTGAGTCCATGTTCCTGTAGCATCGATAATATGGCTCGCCTCTAAACGAGACGTTTTCCCATTCGTTTCAATATACACAGAATATAGTGCTTCCTCTCTACCTGTATCTTTCATTTTATCAAGACCTTTTTTGCTAATCGACACCACTTTCGTATTTAAACGTAAATGTGGAGCGATGGATGGTAGTGTAGCCAGTGGTACTAAATACTCGTCGATTAATTCTTTTCCCGTCGGGTGGGCAGTTTCATCAGGCATCATCCACTCTGTTTCTTGTAATAAAGAGACCGCAACGTCATCCATGTTAAATTTCCACGGAGAGAATAGTTGCACATGCCCCCACTCACGTATAGATGGCGCCACTTCAGAACCCATTTCAAGTATCTGAAATGATTCGTTTTTTTGTACTAAGTGTGCTGCAGCTGCTAAACCAACTGGACCAGCACCAATAATAATGACATTATTCATTATAATTCCTCCTTAGTTGCATTTTGCAACTATTTATTTTAAGAAAAACCGGTACTTAATATACCGGTGTGCAACAGACGGATGATTTTCCCATTGCTTCATTCAAAATAGTAATGGAACGAATAACATCCGCTTTTTCTTGTTCACTCATATGCGAAAAAAGTTCTTGTAAGTAGTGATTCATCGATGTGTCAATGGATGTTGCGATATATTTTCCTTCTATTGTAAGTGTAAGATGATAATAGCGACGATCTTCTGTAGAAGGTGTTTTTTTGACGAGATTCATCTTGACTAATGATTGAACTTGTCGACTAAACGTTGTGGCGTCAATTCCAAGGGCTTCTGACACTTGCTGCATAGTAGGACTTGTTTGTTTGTCAATTTCATATAAGATATGACTATGAACAGTTGAAATCTCGGCTCCAGAAACCGAACAGCAATTCTTATCGAGGAATCCAAAACGTCTACTTAATAGTTGAAAAATTTCACGATAATTTTCCATGTGATCACCTCTTACAGAAAGCATATGCTAACTATTTGCATTTTGCAACTATTTTTTTAAAAAAGGAGAATGTTTGTGATTCGAGCAATGACGGTATCTGACTGGCCAAAAGTAAAAGAGATTTATGAATATGGTATAGAAGGAGGAAATGCAACTTTTGAAACGGCGGCACCTAGCTATGAAAAATGGATGGAGACCGCAGATCCTGCTTGTCATCTTGTCTATGAAATAGAGGGTAACGTAATGGGCTGGGCGAAAGTCTTATACACATCCGCTCGCTATGTCTATAGAGGAGTTGGAGAGGTCAGCATTTATTTGCATCCGAATGCGCAGGGAAAAGGAATCGGGAAGGAACTATTGACTGCGTTGATCGAAACCTCTGAAAAGGCGGGTTATTGGACGTTGAAAGCGGGGATATTTCCCGAGAATAAAGGAAGTATTGCGCTACATCAAAAATGTGGATTTCGTTTAGTTGGTGTTCACAAAAAAATGGGAGAGATGAATGGCGTCTGGCGTGATAACGCTATTTATGAAAGAAGATCTACTACTGTGGGAATGTAATCGCGTTGTTAGAAATGAACTTCTTATCCTAAAACCAAAGTTTGTACATATATAGTCGACATGTTTTCATTCCACTAAAAAGGGAAATACTGAAAGAACTGAAACTTTTGGGAGGAAATGAAGATGAACAAACAACAAATGAGTCAACTAAAAAAACAATTACAAGAAGAATTAGAAGATGTGAAAAGCAGACTGCACCAAGAGGAAGAAGTGGAGTCTACAGAGCTTTCTCATTATGATAACCATCCTGGTGATACAGCAACGGAATTAACGGATCAAAATACGGAAATGGCGTTAGAGCAACATAAAGAAGAAGAAGTACAACATATCGAAGCGGCACTTGAAGCGATGGAAAACGGGACGTACGGAAAATGTGTTGTGTGTCATCGAGATATTCCATTCGAACGATTAGAGGCATTGCCAAGTGCGTTAACGTGCATCGAACACGCTTCTAATGACGTAAGCTGGAGAGACCGTCCTTCGGAAGAAGCGATTTTAAATGCCAATACGGACAATCCTGTAAAGGGAAATAATGAAGTGGTGGATACAGAAAATAGTTTTGAAGAGGTCGAGGAGTTCGGCTCTTCGGACTCACCTTCAGATCAAGCATAAGATTCATGCGGCTCTCTACTTGCGAGTAGAGGGCTATTTTTTTGAAAAAATGCGAATAAAACATTTTGTGTAAATCGTCAATATTACAAATGTCTCAAAAAATGAATTCATGTAATGTAATTGTTAACTCCAACACATGACTTTGCAACCATTCTGTTATATGCAGGTGGTATGATGAACCTCGTTAGTCAAAAGGAGGAATTTCAGTACATGAAAAAACAAATTATTGCACTAACTGCAATTTCAGCATTAATAGTAGGAGCAGCAAGCCAAGTTTCCGCTGCAGAAGCTACGTATACAGTAGAAAAAGGTGACACTCTTTGGTCGATTGCCAAAAATAACGAAGTAAGTGTCGGAGACCTTCAAAAATGGAACGACTTAGAGTCGTCCTTAATCTTACCTTCACAAGAACTTAAATTAGAAGAAGATTATAAAAAATATACAGTAGTGAAAGGCGATACGCTAATCGACATCGCTTTAGAAAACGACATTTCTCTTAACGAGTTAATGACGTGGAATGAATTAACAGATAGCTTAATCATTCCTGGCCAAGAATTATATGTCGAAGGTGAAAAAGTAAAAGGTGCCTCTACGGTAGCAGCAAAAGCGTCTTCAAATGCTAACAGCAATGCAAACGCGACAGCTACAACTGCATCCACCGCTTCAAAAGCCTCTACTACATCATCCTCACCATCTGCTGCTAATCAAGCTGGGCAAACGATTACCGTTTCGGCAACAGCTTACACAGCATTTTGTTCGGGATGTTCAGGCGTAACGGCAACTGGAATTGACCTACGTGCCAATCCAAACATGAAAGTAATCGCTGTTGACCCGAACGTCATTCCACTTGGATCACGTGTATGGGTTGAAGGTTATGGTGAAGCAATCGCTGGAGACACTGGCGGAGCAATTAAAGGGAACAAAATTGATGTCTTCATCGCAGACAAAGGTGCTGCACTTAATTGGGGACGCAAAACAATTTCAGTTAAAATTTTAGACTAATAGAAAAGATGAGTCCAAATGGGCTCATCTTTTTTTGCGAAGAATGAGAGAGTAAGAGAGGTTTTTCGGAATTCCTTTTATTACCCGTATTCATGTAACGCATATATTAAGAGAAATTCTATCTTGCAACTCTTGGATTCTATCGTGCAACTTTTTAATTCTATCGCGCAACTTTTGAGTTCTATCGCGCAACTTTTGAGTTCTATCGTTTAAATATCCATTAAATACCACGAACATCAAAATTCTGACTATCTGTTTAAAGGACAAGTTTTACAATAACTACTATTTTTCGTATTCATATAGGAAAGACAACACGTGCGGCGCTTGCCTATTTTAGCTAATTGCCGATCATAGGAGAGAAGCGGATTTTCTTTTATTCCAAAGTGTTCAGCAGGTATGTTCGATAGTTCCTGAAAAATTGTAGGTTCTTGAAATTTCTCTACATATAACCATCTCCAATAGACGGCAATATTTTCCCACAAAACGTATTTGGAGACACCTTTAGTTTTCGCTAATTGGTTAATCAATGGCAGCAATTGTGATTCAAGTAAATGAGAAATGACCCACTCCGCAAGAGGCTCTTCATTCCGAGGAGCATCAATTGGGAAATAGTATGTAGGAATCCAGTCTCTTTCAGTCGCGTTCCAATACATCACAACCTCTTCAAGACGAATCGATTTTACTGCATGTGTTTTCATGAGAAGAATTAGCGTCGTTGAATAGCCAATGCGCTTACCCACGACGGAGACGGCCGCAGGTAATGAGGAATAACCAAAAGTAGATTGGAGTTCTGCATATAACGAAGACAACTTCTCATCATGAAATAAATCTTTCCAATGAAACAAAATAGCGTCCTGAGTTGGCGCGCCCCATCTAGTTTCAGTTTGTAAAAACTGCTCCGTGATCATGTGAAAACCTCCTTACTTCCGTTGTTTAATCAGTAAATAGATGAAATAAGGTGCCCCGACAGCAGCTGTCCAAATTCCAGCGGGAACTTCGGTTGGTGCAAATGCCACGCGAGCAATCCAGTCAGCGATGACAACGAGTAACGCCCCGATTCCAGCACTGAAAATAGCTAACGGTACGAATTTCGGACCAACAATCCGACGTGCAATATGAGGAGCAATCAGCCCAACAAAGCCAATGCCACCTGCAAACGAGACGGAAATCCCTGTTAACGCTGTACTTAATAGAAGTAAGATAATTCGGTTCAGTTGAACTTTCGAACCAACGCCCGCGGCAATGTCGTCTCCTAACGCCAAAATATTCATTTGGCGGTGTAATAATAACGAGAGTGTGATGAAAATGGCAACCCATGGCACTAATATAAGATTTTGCGACCAGTTCGCTCCGTATATACTTCCGGTTGTCCAAATGGTAGCTTGACTTGCTTGATAGATTGGTCCTAATAACATCCAAACGGTTGTGCCTGCTTGCATAAATGCTGCGACGGCAATCCCGATTAACAGCATTCGAAATGGAGCAATGCCGTTTTTCCATGATAATAAAAAGACCAGAATCGCTGTCACTGTTGCCCCTACGAATGCAAAAAGTGGTAGCCACTGAATGCTGACGGTTAATGCGTTATTGCTATCAGAGAATAACGTTAAAAAAAGGACTACTGCAAAAGATGCTCCGGCAGTAATACCGATTAAATCAGGTGATGCTAACGGGTTTTTCGTAATTCCTTGTAAAATAGCCCCCGCAACAGCTAAGCCCATCCCGACAAAAATGGCCATGACAATTCGAGGTAAACGGAAATCAAGTAAGATAATTTGATCAAGCTCATCCCCATAGCCTAAGAGACCTTGAATAACACGTATTGGTGAAATCACAAATTCTCCAGAACCTGCTGATAAAATGGAAACAATTAGAACGAGAAGGAACACAGACATAATGGATACTTTTGGTGAGCGTTGTTGAAAGAATGCGATAAATTTACGCCCCATGTTAAACACCCAACTTTCTGCGCGCTACATAGATGAAAAAAGGAACGCCAATTAATGCAGTCATGACACCTACCGGTAATTCCTGTGGCATGAGCACATAACGACCAATAATGTCTGCGAGAAGTAATAAAATTGCTCCGCCAATAGCTGAGTATGGCAACACCCATCGATGATCGATTCCGACTAGCGAACGCACTAAATGAGGAATAATGATTCCTACAAAGCCAATCGGTCCAGCTACCGCAACCGAGGCAGCAGCTAAAACGACGGCAAACAAACCGAAGAAAAATTTAATCCAGCCAGTTTTTTGACCAAGACCGGTTGCCACATCATCCCCAATACTTAATACATTCAACTCTTTCGCACGAATAAAAACGAGGATCAACGCCACAATGACGTAAGGCAATACTATCAACACCATTTCAATCGGACGATTCGCAACAGAACCTGCTAACCAGAAAAGCACTTGATCAAGAGCAGTTTCATTTAACACGAGCATGCCTTGAGTAAAGGAAGAAAACAAAGCACTAATTGCTGCACCAGCTAAAGTAAGTTTTAATGGCGTTAGTCCTTCACGTCCAAAACTACTTAATAAATATACGAAAGCAAAGGCAATGAAGGCCCCCACAAAACTAAGCATCATGAAGCTTTGTAAACTCTGAACGGAGAAGAAGACGACGCCAACTACGACGAAAAAGCTTGCTCCAGCGTTCACTCCTAAAATTCCAGGTGAGGATAATGGATTTCGCGTTATAGACTGTAAAATTGCACCGGAAACACCTAAACAAATCCCTACTAGAGCTGCCACGATAGCGCGGGGTAGTCGAACTTGTTGAATAATAATATGTATATTAGAATCATTCGTCGCGACAAATGATTGATACGCATCCATCCATGTTGTATTCGTGTAGCCGTAAACGAGACTCGCACACATGCAAGCAAAGATAACGATTATGCCTACCACTAGTCCGGTACTTCTTGCGAAAGTTGTATGTAACATATAAAAAACTCCAAAAATTTATTTTCTTTGTTGACAAATAAAATCGTAACACGTAAAGTAACGACTGTAAATGATTTTCATTCTCAATTAACACAAAGGAGCAGACCAATCATGAAAAAATATTCACTACTTGTTTGGCTATCAATCGTGATGCTAGTCTTAGCAGCATGTGGCAATACGGAAGAAAAAGACGAAACAACTTCTGATACAAATGAAGAAAGCTATACAGTTTCGCATGCAATGGGCGAAACGACTATTAAAGGTGAACCAAAGCGTGTCGTTATTTTAACAAATGAAGGAACAGAAGCGCTACTTGCACTAGGTGTAACGCCTGTAGGAGCAGTGGAATCGTGGGTGGGAGACCCATGGTATGAGCATATTGCGGATCAAATGGCAGATGTAAAGACGGTTGGAACAGAATCAGAGCCTTCTCTTGATGCAATTGCTGCGTTAAAACCAGATTTGATTATCGGAAATAAATTACGCCAAGAAAAAGTGTATGAACAATTAACGAAAATTGCACCAACAATATTTGCGGAAACGTTAAAAGGTGATTGGAAAGAAAACTTCGAATTATATGCAAAAGCAGTGAATAAAGAAGAGTTAGGAAAAGAAAAAATGGCTGAATACGATACTCGTATTGAAGACATAAAAGCTGCTCTAGGCGATCAAACGTCGAAAGAAGTATCTGTTGTACGTTTCTTAGCTGGTGATGTACGTATTTATCACAAAGATTCTTTCTCTGGGATTATTCTTGATCAATTAGGATTTGCACGTCCTGGAGATCAAAGCATGAATGATTTTGCGGAAAAAGGTGTTACGAAAGAACGCATTCCAGCGATGGATGGCGATATTATGTTCTATTTCACTTACGAAACTGGAGATGAAGAAGCATCGAAAGTGGAAGAAGAATGGCTCAATGACCCGTTATTCCAAAACTTAGAAGTGGCAAAAGCGGGACAAGTATACGAAGTGAGTGATACGATTTGGAATACAGCAGGTGGGTATTTAGCGGCGAACCTAATGTTAGACGATATCGAAAAATATTTTGAATTAAAGTAACAATTTGAAACTCGTCAAAGAGGAGCTACTCTTCTTGGCGAGTTTTTCTTGAAATGAATGAAAAAAGACTACCAAGTGTGAACTGGAAGTCTTTTTTTGATAGAAATCGAGTGTATGCATTATTAAGTGTTCGTACTCACTGGTGACACGAAATGTTGAGCTTTTCTCTCTGCTTTTCGCCATAGGACAGTAGCGTAAACGATTAGTCCAACGATAATCGCATAATTGTAAATGCTTGGTCCATTATTTTCTGAAATGATAAGCAAAAAGTTGTTCAATCCGTGAAAAATAATCGCAAAAAGAATCGATTTCGTTTGAATCACTAAAAGAGCAAGAACCATTCCTATTAAAAATGCATATGCGATTTGAAAAATTGTTTCCTCTAATGATTGACCACCTAAAAGCTGTAAGGAATGTGTGAGAGCAAAAAATATACTTGATACCAATACTGCTAATTTAAAGCCTTTTGATAATAAAATATGTATCATAAATCCACGAAAAACGATTTCTTCAATGAATGCCACAATTAAAAGCTGAGTGACAAAAACAAGTAGAACTTCTGAAAAGGATGTTTCTCGAATTCCGCCATTTCCAATGACAAGAATCCCTAGTAGAAGTATTAATGGTGCCCAAAGGAATAGACGGTCCTGCTTGAATGAACGGCCAATGTCTTTAAAGTAAGGATTACCTTTCGACCTCCACAGGTAAATAGCTATTCCAATCGCAAACGGCACTAATCCTAGATACATTAAAAAAGCGTTCGTCTGGTTAGTAATGGAAGCATATGCTCCATTTACAGAGAAAAAGAAAATAATGAGTAATTCTAACCCAACAATTTTCCACCACATTTTTGGTGATTTCTTCATATCCTCATCCTTTCCTTATATATCTTTCACACTACTCTATACCGGTAACGAAGCAAAAAAGTTTCAGATAATTATGGAATGAATCATATTTAGTTGGTGTACCGTCTTTACTAAATGTGTAAGTATAAAAGATAAAAATTCAAGGAGGTTATGAAATGATCTTGATGATTAATGGAGCATTTGGAGTGGGAAAGACAACTATTTCAAATCGCTTAAATGAGCTTTTAGAAAATAGTTTGATATTTGATCCGGAAGAAATCGGATACATGTTACGTAATGTTCTACCGCATTCGATAAAAATGAAAGAATCAGAGTCAGGTGACTTCCAAGATTTAAATCTTTGGAAAGAATTAACGGTGACTACTGCACGTCGTATAGTCGAAGAATACAAGGTTAATTTAATAGTGCCTATGACAATTCGAAATCCTGAGTATTTCCATTATATATTCCATGGATTTTCTTTAATCGATACGAACACCTTTCATTTTTGCTTAACTGCTACAAAAGATACGATTTTCAAAAGGTTGAAGCAACGAGGGGAGGAAGAAGGTAATTGGTGTTTTCAACAAACGGAACTGTGTTTGGAAGCATACAAAATGAACAATTTTGGAAAATATATTCAGACAGAAAATCAATCTATTGATGATATTACGGATTCTATTCTGGAAAAATTAAATTTCTTAGGATAAAGAATTGGTTCATCTTTCCAAAATTTTCTCCGTTATCGTTCTACTTTCGCTATACTAATACTAATTTAGTCAACAGGGGGAATGGTTGTGCAAACTAGAATCTTAACAGCAGAAGATGCTTCTGCTTATTGGAAGCTTCGGTTAGAAGCACTACAAGAAAGTCCAGAAAGTTTTGCTACTTCATACGAAGAAGCAGTAATGCGTGAAAATCCGGTTCAGCGAGTAGCGGATATTTTAAGTAGTAATAGTGCGAAGACATTTGGTGCTTTCCAAGATGGTGAGTTAATCGGGAATATCATTGTCTCGTTTCAAACGATGCCGAAACTGCAACATAAAGCATCCATTTTTGGCGTATATGTCACACCATCTGCAAGAGGAAAAGGAATCGCAGAAGCGATCATGCAGACATTAATCTCTTACATAGAACAAAATTCAGAAGTAGAGGTACTAGATCTTACAGTCGTCTCGACAAATGTTCCAGCAATACGCCTATATGAAAAAATAGGGTTTGTTAAGTGGGGACTTGAAGAGAAATCAATGAAGAATAACGATAGATTTATCGACGAATGGCATATGAACTTATTTATTCAACGGAGGTGATCGTTCATGATCGATCTGCATTGTGATGTTCTTTATCAATTATCTCAAGCAGACGGAGACATGCGGTTTCGAGATGATCCGCGATTACAAGCAAACTTAGAACGACTTCAAATAGCTGGAGTAAACCTTCAATTTTTTGCAATTTTCGTTGATCCTTCCGTACCGGATGAGAAAAAGTTTTTAGAAGCACTACGACAAGTGGAATTTTTCCACACGCATGTGTTAGCTCCAAATCCCGAAATGGTGTTTATTACCGATTGGAAACAGATCTCCCTTTTACAAGAAGACCAAATTGGTGCAGTGTTAACACTCGAAGGTTGTGACGCAATAGGTACAGATATTGGCAAACTCTCTGCACTTCTTCAAGCAGGCGTAAAGCTTGTTGGGCTAACATGGAATTTTGAAAATGCCGTCGGTTTTGGGGCGTTAGAAGATCCGTCGAAAGGGCTTACTCCTTTTGGCAATGAAGTGCTTCATCTTTTAAATGAAAAAGAAATTATTGTAGACGTATCGCATTTAAATGAGGCGGGTTTCTGGGATGTAATCAGCCAAGCAAATCACATCATCGCCAGTCATTCGAATGCACGAGTACTCTGTGATCATCCGAGGAATTTAACAGATGAACAACTACTTGCGCTGTCTCGTTCTGGAGGACATATTCATTTAGTGTTTTATCCGTTATTCACAAACGATCAAAGTGAAACGGTAACACAAGATGATTTAGTGAATCATGCTCGATATATCGTTTCCCTTATTGGTGTCGACAAAATAGGGCTAGGGTCAGATTTTGATGGCATTACGATTTTTATTGAGGGCTTAGAGAATGCGTCAGATACACCCTCTTTCATTGCGAAACTTCAAGAAGTATTTTCGACTGAAGAGGTTAAGGCTATTTGCGAAGCTAACTTTTTACAGTATTTAGATACTCATTTTTTGGAGAATCAACGTTAGGAGAAGAGTAGAATGACAAAAAAAATATTTCTTTTTCTCCTTTTTTCAAGCATGCTGCTCGTTTGTTTGGCCATGAATCGTACGGACATACAAATCGTCTCTAAACGAGCAGGGGATTTACAGCTTCCTGAGAAAAAAGGCATTATTGATATTCATAATCATGATGCGTCAACGCTGTCACCGGTCCTATCGAGTGATACTCACTTTGTTCCACCAACCATCCAGCTTTGGAAAGATCACGACGTGACACGAACCGTATTGTTTGGAGCAGTCTCCGATCCGAAAGCGGTCGCGACAGATCGAGTTGCTTGGAACTATTACGAAAAATATCCAGATGCCATTATTCCTTCGATTTCTGGCTTTCCTTTACGAAAAGGTTCAAATGGTGAAGATTACCTCCGTGATCAGCTTGAAAAAGGTGTTCCATTTATTGGCGAAATATTCGTAGCATCCACGTACTCCGCTTTCTCTGACGCTAAGTGGAAAGCAAAAAATGCTTACGATGGCAACTTGCCGGCGATTTATGAATTGGCTGCGCAATATGATGTTCCTGTTCTGATACACATTGACCCGTTAAATACGTTTCAACTAACAAAACTAAAGCTAGCAGCAGCTAAACATCCAAATACGACGATTATTTTAGCACATGCAAATGTTTTCTCGTCTTTAGATGATTTAGAAGACTTGTTAAAAACTCGACCGAATATTATGCTAGACTTTTTCGCAGGTTTTACAGATTATAATGAAGCATCCTCCTATGAACTATCAGATTTTATTCCCCTAATGGAGAAATATCCTAATCGTTGGGTACTTGGAAGCGATTCAGGTTATGAAGTTGGCATGGAGCAGTCGTTACAAGCAATGCAGAAAACGAGCGACTTGCTTCGCGCGGAAACAAGAGATCGAATTACACAGTACAATGCATATGAAATGATTTATGCACAAGAAATGACCGCTTCTCAGAAACAGCGAATTCATGACAGTTTAATTAATCGTGGCGAAAGAAAAGTATCGATGAAGCTATTCAAAATGGAAGCAAACAAATGGTTGTTAGAAAATGAAAATTAAAAGACACGAGTAATTCGTGTCTTTTTTATGTAGATTATTTAACGCGTAACTATCGCACCAACTTTACCCTGTATCGCACAAAATCTTCGGGAATCGCACACCACATGTGCCTCTGTTCACATCATTTCGACACATCAACTTAAGAACTACTATTTCTCACGTCGTTTTGTTAAAAATTCAATCTGCAATTCATCGCGCGCACGTCCATGCTCTGCAATCGTTCGATGCCCATAAGCACCTAACGATTTTTCCGCTAAGCGTTTAATGGTTTCATCGTCTAAAACGACATCGCCTTGTTCTCGCCACGTTCGTTCCATTGTTGTTCCTAAGTGACGCAGAAATGCTTCCATTCCACTTTGACCTCCACCGAGATGCATTCCGAGCATAGGTCCAGTAACAGCCCAACGCAGTCCAATCGAATCTTTCACAATTTCATCTAAATCATTCATCGAGACGACTCCTGAATCGACTAAGTGCATTGCTTCTTGAAGCATGGCAAACTGTAAACGATTCGCCACGAATCCAAATACTTCTTTTTGAATCAAACGTGGCTTCTTCCCAAGTGATGCATAAAACGTCATCGCTGATTCTACCGAGTCTTGAGAAGTAGATTTTCCAGGCACAACTTCCACGAGTGGCATCACTAAAGGTGGATTAAACGGATGTCCGATGAGCATTCGACCAGGCATTTGCATTTTCTCGGCAATATCACTTGCACCTAAAGTTGAGCTGGAAGATAAAAACAAGGTGTCCGGCGCAACGAATTGCTCCATTTCCGCGTACAATTGCTGTTTCCATGCTAAATTTTCTGGTCCGTTTTCTTGGATAATTTGTGCATCTTTAACCGCTTCTTCAAGTGACGTACTTAACGTAATATGCTGCACCCATTCTTCGGTTGGTAACTCAAGGAGTTCCAAAGTGGGTTTGATACTCTGAACGTACTCTTCAAATACTTCCTTCAGATCATTTCTAGGATCATAAATAAAGACTCGAAAACCCTTCGTGGCAAATAATGTTGCCCATGACAATCCGATTGTGCCAGCTCCCACAACTGCGATACGTTTCATCTCATTCAACTCTTGTCACCCTTTCTTTCGATGATTTCATGATATCATATGGAAAAGCGTCTTATGAGAGGGGAGTTTGCGATGTTTAGTTTTAGCGGAGTGCCGACTTGGTTTTATATACTAGCATTTATTGTTGTCGTCGCAATTATTGTCATAACGGAGATACTAACGAGAGGGGATTAAACTATGCCAAATAGTCAAGTAGTGATTGTCACTGGTGGAGCGCACGGCATTGGACGAGGTATTGCAGAGGCATACGTAGCTGCAGGTGCTCAAGTAATTGTTGCGGATGTGAATGAAAAACACGGAAAAGAGACAGAATCTCACTTAATAGGATCGACTTTCATTCCGACAGATGTGAAAGATCCTCAAGAGGTGGATAGATTAGTAAAGCAAGTGAAAAAAGAATATGGACAAATTGATGTGTTAGTCAACAATGCAGGCATTAGTAAGTTTATGAACTTTTTCGACATGACTATAGAAAATTGGGAAGAAATCATTCAAACCAACTTACGCAGTGTCTTCGTCTGTTCTCAAGCTGTTGCAAAAGTCATGAAGGAGCAAAAGAGTGGGGGCTCAATTGTAAACATTGCCTCGACTCGAGCACTTATGTCAGAAGCAAACACGGAAGCCTATTCTGCCACGAAAGGTGGAATTGTCGCCTTAACACATGCGCTCTCTGTCACGCTTTCGGATTATTCTATAACAGTAAATGCGATTTCCCCTGGTTGGATCGAAGTAAATGATTACCAAGATCTGCGTAAGGTAGATCATGAACAGCATTTATCCAATCGAGTAGGGAAACCTTCGGATATTGCGAAGGCATGTCTTTATTTAACCGATCCGCAAAATGATTTTGTGACAGGAACAAATTTAGTTGTGGATGGCGGTATGACTCGGAAAATGATTTACGAGCACTAAATGACATCAATAGTTGCATGAAGTTCGAGTGCAACATTTCCGGCAATGGCGCGACTAATCATGCAGGACGTTTCCGCTTTCTTAGCTAATCGTTCCACTTTCTTTCGGTCTATTTCGGTTGTGCCAGTTGGAAGAACAATGTGCGGTCGATGAATAATTTTTTCGTATGTGAAAACACCATTTGTGACATCTACAATGCCTTCTGATTCCATCGTTAAGGACTCTTTTTCAATGGAGCTTCGTTCTAGCATGGCTGCTAACGTAATAATGTAGCAAGTTGCTGCGGCACCTAGGAGCATTTCATCAGGATTTGTGCCGATTCCTGGACCGTCCATTTCAGGAGGGATGGAAATACTTGTTTGTAGACGCTCAGCCTTTATTGTTCCTACGTCGTTTCGACGACCTGGCCAGTTAGATGATACGGTAAATGAATGACGAACCATTATGTCACCTCGTTGTGTTTATTTATATACAAAAGGGGAGTTGCCTCATGAAAAACGGACAAAACAGATCCGATGTGAAACCTGGTACAAAAGTGAATATTATTTTAAAAGCCCATCAACGAACTGGGGAGAAAACGGAAGGTATTGTAAAAGATTTACTCACAAATGCTTCGTTTCATCCACATGGTATAAAAGTCCGGTTAGAAGATGACCAAATCGGTCGGGTATGCGATATTTTGGAGCAGTAAATAGAAATGACGTGCCGCTAAACTGCCATTAGAATAGCGGCTTGTCGCTTCAAAAATCTAATATGCTTTTGCCCAATAGACGAGTTTGGTCGCTTCTTTTCCACAACAAACACATGTGTTACCAATGCTTTCCTGCTCAAATGGAATGCATCGACTTGTTGCGGAAGTCTCTTCTTTTATCTTATCTTCACATGCACGTTCTCCACACCACATTGCTTTTACAAATCCAGGGTTTTTCCCATCAAATAACGTGACAAATTCCTCGTAAGAAGTGACGGATGCGGTATTTGCTTCCCGATGCTCCAACGCTTTATCAAACATATCTCGTTGAATTGTCTCGAGTAATACATGGATTACTTCTTTCACTCGGTCTGCAGCAACTGTCATTTTTTCTCCTGTATCGCGACGTGCTAAGACAACTTGACCTGCTTCGATATCTTTCGGACCGACTTCTAATCGAAGTGGAATACCTTTCATTTCATATTCATTGAACTTCCAACCTGGTTTTTTATCGCTCGCATCAATTCCTACTCGAATCGAGCTAGCTAGACTATTCTTTAACGCATACGCATAATCTAACACACCTTCTTTATGTTGTGCGATTGGCACAATCATCACTTGTGTTGGTGCGATACGAGGCGGAATAACTAATCCGCGATTGTCACCGTGTACCATAATCAGTGCGCCAATGACACGTGTGGTAAATCCCCACGAAGTCTGGTGAACATACGCTTGTTTTCCATCTTTGTTTAAATATTGAATGTTGAATGCTTTTGCAAAGCCGTCACCGAAATTATGAGATGTTGCAGATTGGAGTGCTTTTCCATCATGCATTAGCGTTTCAATCGTATATGTTGCATCCGCTCCGGCAAATTTCTCTTTTTCCGTTTTTTGTCCTTTCACGACTGGGATCCCTAGAAATTCTTCGCAAATATAGGCGTATTCTTCTAACATGCGAATGGTTTCTTCTTGTGCTTCTTCGGCTGTAGCGTGAGCTGTATGACCTTCTTGCCATAAAAATTCCAGCGTTCGTAGAAATGGACGTGTTGTTTTTTCCCAACGGACGACATTCGACCATTGGTTATACAGTTTTGGTAAGTCACGGTAGGAATGGATGATGTTCGAATAATGCTCACAGAACAAAACTTCAGATGTAGGACGAACAACTAAACGTTCAGCTAATTTTTCATCCCCTCCGTGCGTTACCCAAGCAACTTCTGGCGCAAATCCTTCGATGTGATCCTTCTCTTTTGTTAATAAAGACTCTGGAATGAAGAGCGGCATATAGACATTCTCATGACCGGTAGCTTTAATGCGCTGATCTAACGCTTCCTTCACATTCTCCCAAAGCGCATAGCCGTATGGTCGAATAATCATCGATCCACGGACAGATGAGTAGTCCACAAGTTCAGCTTTCGTCACAACATCGGTATACCATTTCGCAAAATCATCTTCCATCGCTGTTACATCTTTCACAAATTCTTTTGCCATCGCCAAACACCTCTTTTATTGGAATAAAAAAAGCTCTGCAACAAACGAGGGACCAGATGTAACTGGCGGTACCACCCTCATTTGAAGCAAAGCTTCACACTCTTTACAAGATAACGACTGTCGCCGTGAACTATTTTCATAGTCATACTATAGAAGGTAGGTTCAAGAGTCGGCGGATAGAAGCCTTTCACCACTCAGCTTCCTCTCTAAATCCTTCGAGAATCTTTACTAATCCCTCGTCAACGCGTTTTTCGTATTGAGAGTGATTATACGCTGTAGAAGAATTATGTGTCAACAACATATTTTTGAAGACAGCAGACACAACTTGTTTGGACGAGAATGAAGGGAGGTCTATCTGTGGTATAATAAGCGCATCTAAGACGGGAAAGAGGAATCATATGTTAAGTTTTGAAGAGAAACAAACCATTATTGAATCATATACGGATTTAACGAAAAAAGAAGTATCGATGAAACGTCTGAATTATCATTATGAAAAAAGCTTGTATGATAAAACAGTAGTCGTTCATCATTTACATCCTAATGGGAATGGATATATCTTTGTGGGAGACCTAAAAAAATACGATTCAGATGCAAAAGGACTCGTAAATATTCGTGAAGCGTCGGAAGCGGAAATTCGTGAAATGATTGAAGATTCTATCGCGATTCTATCGACGGAAGAAGTAGTAGAAGAAGTAGTAGAAGAAGTAGAAACAATTGATCAAAACTGGACGAACCGAGAAGGTCAATCGTTACAGCTTGTGGAAGAAGATACATTATGGAATGTGTATCACGGATCGAACCTAGAAGAAAGCTTTGGGTCATTTGACGAAGCAGAAGAATATTTACTAAGTGAAGGATTCCGACCAGGCAAGTAAGGAGCGAGTAGATGAAACGAGTAAAACCGAAACTGCCCACTAGTTTAAGTGAGCTCGATTTACCTTCAGTGTTGGAAGAAGATCACTATATTTCGAATGGCATCATTCGTGAATGGAAGATGGATAAATATTGGGAAGAAAAGTTGCAGTTTGATCAAATAGTGTTTCAAGATCTTTCATTAGAAGACATCCATTTTGATCAAGTTGAATTCATCGACTGTCGCTTTGAACGATGCGATTTTTCGAATGCACATTTCGGAAATGTGCTATTTCATCGTGTGGAATTTGTCGAGTGCAAATTGCTCGGTGCATCACTCACTCACGCTAGTTGGAATCATACGTTATTAGATCGTTGTATTGCTGACTATGCCAATATGAGTTTTAAC
Organism: Paenisporosarcina cavernae; assembly: GCF_003595195.1. GTDB lineage: Bacteria > Bacillota > Bacilli > Bacillales_A > Planococcaceae > Paenisporosarcina > Paenisporosarcina cavernae. The sequence goes on along the minus strand of NZ_CP032418.1, from coordinate 2,256,336 downwards.
AAAGTCACTGCGTCTCAATGGACACGCACTTCATTCCGAGAAGTCGATTTTTTCGAATGTGAGTGGAAATCGCTGGAATTGGAAGTGTGCACGTTAGATGGTGTGAATCTTTCAGGAACCAACTTGAATGGTGTGAATTTGAGTACCTCAACATATGAGAGCCTTACAGTTTCTATTGAATTATTAAAAGGGTGCATCGTAACAGAGCAACAAGCATTAGGATTCGCAAAAACGCTTGGCATTGTGATAGAAGAGAACTAAAAAAAGAGGTGGCCATTATAGCCGCCTCTTTTTTATGGGGAAATCTGTCTATTTCCCGGGAAATAGTATTAAGAAAACAACGCTAATAATTGATAAATGAGTGCTGCTAGTATAGCGGAAATAGGTAGTGTAATAATCCATGTAATCACAATTTTTCGCGCTACTCCCCACTTTACTCCACGAACACGTTGAGCAGAACCGACACCCATAATAGCAGAAGAAATTACATGAGTTGTCGAAACGGGTAAATGTATTGCTGTAGCCCCAAAGATAATCATGGCAGAAGATAAATCAGCTGCTACTCCGTTTACTGGGCGGATCTTCATAATTTTCCCGCCGACAGTTTTAATGATTTTGTAGCCTCCAATGGAAGTTCCAAGACCCATTGCCGTAGCTGCAGCAATTCGAACCCATAACGGAATATCATCTGTTGTATGCAAATTGGCTGCAATTAGGGCCATTGTAATAATCCCCATCGCTTTTTGGGCATCATTCGTCCCATGTGTAAATGCTTGTAGTGCTGCGGTCACAACTTGGAAATAACGAAACCCCTTGTTGCTTCGATATAAATTGTTGTTTTTAAAAACCACTTTAAAAATACTCATGACGATAAATCCAATGGTTAATGCTAAAAAAGGCGAAATTAGTAGTGCTTCTAAGATTTTAATAAAACCATCGTAATTTAAAATAGCAAAACCCGCTGCAGAAATGGATGCACCTGCAATCGACCCAATAATCGCATGGGAAGAGCTCGAAGGGATGCCAAAATACCAGGTGATCAAGTTCCAAGCGATTGCCGAAAGTAAAGCGGCAAGTATAATTAGGGATCCATTTTGCAGAGCAAAAGGATCGACGATATCTTTCGTAATTGTTTTTGCGACACCTGTAAAGGTTAATGCACCAACGAAATTCATTGCAGCTGCTAATAAAACGGCACGTCTTGGCGTTAAAGCTCTAGTAGATACAGAAGTGGCGATAGCATTTGCCGTATCGTGAAAACCATTGATAAAGTCAAACGCTAACGCAAACACCACGACTAGTATAGTTAGTATGAGTATGGAATCCATCGCAATCGCTCCTATGCATTTCGCATAATGATTGTCTCAATCGTGTTTGCCACACTTTGAGAATAATCAGCGATATCTTCAAGTTGTTCATACAAATCTTTAAATTGAATAATCCGAATTGGATTCGTTTCATGTAAGAATAAGTTTTTGATGGATGAACGCAACACATCATCACACTTGCGTTCGTAATCTTTAATTAAAACAGCATGATCACGCATGGCCAATAATTTTTTCTTCATTAATAATTCCATAGCCTTCACAATTTCATCCGTACATTTCACGATGTAATTAACAAACGTACGCATGTAGTCATCGATCTCAATAAGTGAGTACATTTCCAAATGTGCTGTGAAATGCTCAATCCCGTCCAAAATATCATCCATTTTGACTGCGAGTTGTAAAATATCTTCTCGTTCAATCGGTGTCATAAAAGATGTATTCAGTTTCGTTGTTAACTCATGGATTAACGTATCACCACTCGTTTCAAACTCTTTTAATTTAAAGCTTAATTCTTTCAATTGAGAAACAGAATCGACCTTGAAATCTTCAGCATAATGAGTTGCGGTTTGGACGTTTTTCGCAATGTCTAAAAGTGATTGGAAAAAAGGATCTGGTTTTTTTGAGTCGAACATAAAAGCCTCCTGGACTTGTCATATATTGGTGAAAGTTGAAACATCCTTTATCATATCAAACAATCAAGTGATTCGACATATCTTTTCTGTTACTTTTCGGGTAGATATAATTCTACGATAACAAATTTGTCACATTTTAAAAGGAAGCCACCAATTCCATTTTCCGAATAACTTCATTAAGCTAGGTACTAACATTAACCGTATTATCGTTGCGTCAATTGCAACAGCTATGGCAATCCCAACTCCTATTTGTTTTACTGGCATAACATCAGTAAATGCAAAAGCTCCAGTAATAACGATCATAATAAGTGCGGCAGAGGTAATGATTTTGCTTGTATTGGTTAATCCTTCAACCGTCGCTCGGGTGTTATCGTTGTGCTTCAAATACTCTTCTTGAATTCTGGAGATTAAAAACACTTCGTAATCCATACTCAAGCCGAATACTAAACTAAACACAATGACAGGAATGACAAGCGCAATCGTTCCTGGGTCTATTCCCAAATGTCCATATTGAAATAGGAATACGAGTATTCCAAACGTAGCTGAGAGTCCCAGTATGTTCATAACAATGGCTTTTAACGGGATAATAATCGATCGGAATGCCACCATTAAAATGATAAAGGTGGAAATTAAAATAATCGCAAGTGCTAGTGCAATCTTGTTCGTAATCTCATCAAAGATCTCTTGATTGAATTTAGCGTTACCTGCGACAGAAATGTCATCTTTACTAGACCATTCACGAACCCAATCGGCTGCAGCATCGGACGTGCTTCCGACAGATAGCGTAACGGGAACAAATAATTGGTTATCTTCGATAAATACTTCTTTCAATGGCGTCAGCTGCTCGCTTATTTGAGGGACTTGCATCGCTTGCTCCCATTCCGCTGCAGTTTTTATCTCGCCTTCCGTAAAAATGGTGGAAAACTCTTTTACGAGTGAATCTTGTTCCAACGTTTTTGTCAGTTGTTCTATTTCTTCATATCCCTTTTTTGAATCCCATGCGTCCTCTCTTTCTATTAATAAATAGTTAGAAGAAGTGGAACCAAAGTCGAACGTTGTATCCAGTAAGTCATAAGCCTGTCTCGACTCGAAAGAATTAGGCAGAGCATCTGCTTGTGGTATGGCAAGGTCCATATCTTTTACAGGAATCATGCCAATGGCTAATAAAATAACGGCTGCTATCGTAATAGTGATCGGATGACGCATCACGAAATTTGCGAATTTACGCCAATTATTAGATGCACCGTCTTTCACTTTGACGATTGTCCATTTATTTAAACGATCACCGATTAATCGAATGACAGCTGGTAACAATGTTAACGAGCTAAGTACTGCAACTGTCACGATGACCATGCCACCAATGGCAATATTTTGAAAAATTTCAACTTGAATTACGAGCATTGCGCCTAATCCGATGAATACACAGATGGCAGAAAAAATGATCGATCGTCCAGCAGTTCCTATCGTCGTATGAATCGCTTCTATAATAGAAGATTTCTTCCGTTCTTCTCGGTACCGATTGATAAATAAGAGGGAGAAATCGATTGATAAAGCTAGACCAAGCATTGGTACAATATTTAAAACGAAAATGGATAAGTCTAGTTCAACACCAATGAAGTAGAGTGTTCCAAACGAAATGACGACTGTAAACAGTCCGATAATCAGTGGAACGATGGACGCAACTAAACTTCCGAAGGCAAATAACAATACGATGACCGCAATCGGTAAACCAATCATTTCAGCATGTGCTAAATCGCTTTGACTTGCCTCATTAATATCCTCTGAAATAGCTGGTCCACCCGTAAGAGCTACTCCTTTTGTCGATGAGGTTACTTCATTTACTTCATGCACAACATCCGCCATATGCGGAATGGATGGTTGTAATTCTAAAATAGCGTAGGAAACAGAACCTTTTACTAAAGTGTCGTTCTCCAGTGGCGATTGAATGGAATCGATTTCATCAATCGATTTTATGTCATTTAAGATAGAAGTAATCTCGCTGTCGGATTGATTTTTAAAAACGACTAATAACGTTTCTTCAGGTAAATCAAACGTCTCGGATAATTCCTTCATCACTTTTTCGTGTTCGCCATCTACACGGAACCCATCTCCTTCTAATATCGAAGGTAAAAGACTCGCAAAATAACCGAGTGCAAGGGCGGCAATGAGCCAGATGATTAAAACAGATTTATAAAAACGTGTAACGACTGATGCTATTTGCTTCATGTGAAAAATCCTCTCATTATTATTCGACAATAGTCTACGCTTTTTTTCCTAGTTTGTCCTCTTTCGGTATTTTTTGAATTTTAGTGAAACTTAATCGGGAGTTGTTCGTAGTAAAGTTATAAGAGGATTTCCTTAAATGGAAGGAGTTGTTAGAATGCAAGAAATCTATTTTTATGCTCTGATCATCTGTGGAGTACTAAGTGTATTGTATGCGTTTTTTGGGGATCTATCAGACGCAGGTGATGGAGTTATCAGTTTCTCGACATTATTAGCATTTCTAACGCTAACTTCAGCTGGAGGATTTCTTTTTCATTACCTCACCTCTTGGAATGAAGTGCTCATTGTGTTCATAAGTATGGTAATTGCAAGCATTCTTACGTTTGCATTTTACTATTTCTTATTAGTGCCTCTTTCCTCTGCGGAAACGTCTGTTGCATATAGCGACGCTCAGCTAGCTGGCCAAACCGCAACCGTCATCGTACCAATTCCTTCGGATGGGTTTGGAGAAATTCTAGTAAAAGCTGGTGGCGGAAATGTACCGAAACGAGCTGCGGGTTGGAGTAATGAAGAAATAGAGTATGGAAAAGAAGTATTAATCGTGGATGTAAAGGATGGAACATTTCTCGTTCAAGCCTATGTGCCAATTCTTTCATTCCAAGAAAAATAAGGGGGAAAAAAGATGACTTTATGGATCGCGTTAGGTGTTGTGGCATTTGTTTTACTCGCAATAATTTTGGTGTATGTAGCAAAGTACCGGACGGTAGGACCAGATGAAGCACTCATTGTAACAGGTAGCTATTTAGGGTCAAAAACTGTTCATACGGATGAATCTGGCAATAGAATTAAGATAATTCGCGGTGGAGGTACGTTCGTATTTCCTGTATTTCAACAAGCAGAACCACTTAGTCTGTTATCGAGCAAATTAGAAGTAACGACGCCTGAAGTATATACAGAACAAGGCGTTCCGGTGATGGCAGACGGAACAGCCATTATCAAAATTGGTGGTTCGATTGCAGAAATTGCGACAGCTGCCGAGCAATTTTTAGGGAAAAACAAAGAAGACCGTGAAAATGAAGCAAAAGAAGTATTAGAAGGTCACTTGCGTTCGATTTTAGGTTCAATGACAGTCGAAGAAATTTACAAAAATCGAGATAAATTCTCCCAAGAAGTGCAACGAGTCGCTTCTCAAGACTTAGCGAAGATGGGTCTTGTGATTGTTTCATTCACCATCAAAGATGTACGTGATAAAAATGGTTACTTAGATTCGTTAGGTAAACCCCGTATTGCGCAAGTGAAGCGAGATGCAGACATTGCTACGGCGGAAGCAGAAAAAGAAACGCGGATTAAACGTGCAGAGGCAGATAAAGATGCAAAACGTGCAGAATTAGAGCGTGCTACAGAAATCGCCGAAGCAGAAAAAGAAAATCAATTAAAAGTAGCTGAATATCGAAGAGAGCAAGATACGCTAAAAGCTCGTGCGGACCAAGCGTATGAATTAGAAACGGCTCGTTCGAAACAAGAAGTAACAGAACAAGAAATGCAAATTCAAATTATTGAACGTCAAAAACAAATTGAGCTAGAAGAGAAAGAAATTTTACGTCGTGAGCGTCAATACGATTCTGAAGTGAAGAAAAAAGCGGACGCAGATCGTTATGCAATTGAACAAAATGCAGCAGCAGCTAAAGCACGTGAAATGGCAGAAGCGGACGCAGAAAAATATCGTATCGAAGCAAAAGCGAAAGCAGATGCGGAAAAAGTTCGTTTAGATGGTATGGCAAAAGCCGACTCTGAACGCGCACAAGGGGAATCAGAAGCAGATATTATCCGTCTAAAAGGTCTTGCTGAGGCCGAAGCGAAACGGAAAATTGCGGAAGCATTCGAGCAGTATGGTCAAGCGGCTGTGCTCGACATGATTGTGAAAATGTTACCGGAATATGCGAAGCAAGTTTCTGCACCACTTGGAAACATCGACAAAATTACCGTCGTCGATACAGGTGGAGGCGAAGGTGGCGGAGCAAACAAAGTCACTGGCTATGCGACAAACTTAATGGCGACGTTACAAGAGAGTTTAAAAGCATCCTCTGGAATCGATGTGAAAGAGATGCTGGAAAACTATTCTGGCAAAGGAACAATTAAACCAAGTCTTGATCGCATTGCATACGGCTTAAATTCCTCTGAAGGAACATCCAAAGACACAGAAAAAGAAGAAGATACCGTATCTATTTAATTAAATGCGTCGAACCCTCCTTCATCAAAAAGGAGGGTTTTTCTGTATAATTATTGAAATTCACTAATGACATGTTGGAAAAAAAGCGTTACAGTAGGAAGAAGACTTATATTGCAACTGTTTTCGGGGAGGTGCTCTCATGCTTACACGCAATCAAATAACGCATATTAAAGAAAATTCATCCCTTTTTTCGGTTGAATTGGGACATGCACATACGATCTATATCGGTTCAAGTGATGAAGTGTCCTATGGTTTATTTACATTGCGAGCTGGGAAATCATTTTGGTTTTACTACAACCCGAAAGAGAATGTAGAATTACAAGAACGATACGTTGTGTTAGCGGGATCGTTAAAAGTGTCCAATCCAGCGTTCGAAAAATTAGTGGAACCTGGTGAGACGATTGACGCATCCATAATCGATGGTTTAACGGAATGTTATGCTGAGAATGAAACAGAAATTTTAATCGAAATGTCGAAGGATGAATACATAAAAGACTTTTTTGAAACAATCGCAGTGCAACGAGATGCAAATGCCATTGAAAAAGTGGATGGATACACCTACCACCACTGCACGCGAATAAAAGATTACTCATTGAAATTATGGACTCGTTTAAATCAACCGGTAGAAGGGGCATCAAACCTACGCTGGGGTGCCTACTTTCACGATATTGGAAAACTAAAAATTCCGTTGGATATACTGAATAAAAAAGGACCGCTCACTGACTTGGAATGGGAGTTAATGAAACAACATGCCTCATTCGGAGCGGAACTTATACGAAACCACGAGATAGATTGGTTACACGATTGTGCCTTCATCGTTGAACAACACCATGAGCGGTATGATGGAAAAGGATATCCGAATGGTTTAAAAGGAGATGAGATTTCTATAGAAGCGTCCATTGTATCAATTGTCGACGCTTTTGACGCGATGATAACAAATCGAGTGTACCGCAATGCCCTGACAATGGAAGAAGCAATCGAAGAAATGAAGCGTGGAAGGGGAACGCAATTTCATCCCACTGTCCTAGATGAATTTTTACACATGCTCGAAGAAATCGACTATAACTGGTTATAAACCTACATAGAACAAATGGAAATGTCGCGCACTTCATGTGCACGGCATTTTTTTATTTGTCGAATTCCGAGAGTACGATACGGGTCGTATCGAAAAAGGTTGCGCTGATAGAATGGTCATTTGCGCCTATAGAGAGATTTGCGCTGATAGGCAACTTTTTGTACTGGAATTTTATAAATCGTTTTACTTTTTTGCGCACCTATTTCTCGGAGCAAGTGGGTATCTAGTAAAACGACTCCGCACTTTAATCACAGTCTGACATGATAAAAATGAATGTCGAGTTATTGTGCCGAAAAATCACGTAAAGCTCTATGGAGGAAAGCAGATTTACCATACATAGGAAGCTTGGTAGAAAAGGATTTACAGATTTTTTGTCGAATAAAACATAAAGAGGTTTTGAAGAGGAGTGAGGCGATGCAAGACATGTATGTACTCGGTAAAAGCGAGCAGGAAGTAGGCGTACTTTCATCGATGATGAATCGGCATGGATTAATTGCTGGGGCAACTGGTACTGGAAAAACAATTACACTCAAAGTGATGGCAGAGCGATTGAGTGAAAATGGCATTCCAGTTTTTTTAGCCGACATAAAAGGAGATTTGGGAAGTTTAGCTCAACCTGGCATGATGTCAGACAAACTTCAATCTCGCTTGGATGAAATGGGGATTACGAATCACTCCTTCCGTTCATTCCCAGTAGAATTCTGGGATGTCTTTGGAGAGGAAGGAATACCTCTACGAACAACGGTGTCGGAAATCGGTCCTGTGTTAATGGCGCGTTTGCTTTCGTTAAATGAAACACAGACGGGTATTTTACAGATTGTCTTCAAAGTGGCAGATGATGAAGGATTACTGTTACTCGACTTAAAAGATTTACGTGGAGCACTACAACTAGTGGGGGAAAAAGCGAAAGAATTGCGCTTAGAATACGGAAATATTTCTTCTGCATCTATTGGTGCGATTCAACGTGGCTTGCTCCAATTAGAAGAGCAAGGAGGGGACGTGTTTTTTGGAGAACCCGCCATTTCCATTCATGATTTAATTAACACAACAAGTGAAGGAGAAGGTATCATTCATATTCTTTCGGCAAAAAGACTATTCTCTTCTCCCATTTTGTATTCCACTTTTTTGTTGTGGCTTCTTTCCGAGCTCTTTGAAGAGTTGCAGGAAACCGGAGATCTTGAGAAACCTAAAATGGTGTTTTTCTTCGATGAAGCTCATTTAATCATCGAAGAATCGTCTAAATCACTTCGAGATCAATTGGAACAAGTCGTACGACTCATTCGATCCAAAGGAATTGGCATTTATTTCGTTACTCAGAATCCGACTGATTTGCCGGACGAAATTTTAGCGCAACTTGGAAATCGCGTTCAACATTCGTTACGTGCCTTTACGCCGAAAGACCAAAAAGCCATTAAACAAACTGCGGAGACATTTAGGAAAAACCCGCGGTTGAATGTGGAAGAAGAATTGACGAATCTAGGTGTTGGAGAAGCATTGGTTTCTTTTTTAGATGAAAAAGGGAGACCGTTAGAAGTGCAAAAAGCGATGATATATGCTCCCAAGAGTCTGATAGGCGTCGTGGATGAAGGAGTAAAAAAGAGTACGATAGAAAATTCTTCCCTTCGTCCAAAATACGCCCAGTCGATCGATCGGGACTCTGCGTATGAAACATTGGCAAAACGAATTCCAGAACCAGAAGTGCTGAGTGAGAAAAAACATACGCCTAAAGTGCCTCCAAAAAAGAAAACCGAATTGGAAAAAGCCGCTGGTTCTCTTCTTCAAACAGTTGGCAGACAAATTGGACGTGAGTTAGTAAGAGGTATTTTCGGAGCTTTAAAGAAACGGTAACGTTGAAACCGAGTAAATGGCTAACCTTTCATTTTTAGTCTGCTGATGAATGAAAACGATGGATGCGTTAGAAGGAATTAATTCATTTCCGTTGGGGGATAATGAATAAAAAGGTAAGACTTTACAACTATATTCCATTATCTAGAAAGTTTCCGCATTTAACGGTGAAATTCTGCAAGAAAAGCCTTGGAATTGCCCTTCTAGGGTTGGGTGACCTGTCAAGACATGTTATGATTATAAAGAACTAAATTCAGAAAGGGGTAGTTTTTATGTCTGATGCAGTGTATCAAGCAATTGCAATTGTACTTTACATGATCGCGATGCTGGCGATCGGATATTATTCATTCCGTAGAACAGCAAATTTAAATGACTATATGTTAGGTGGTCGTTCTCTTGGACCAGCAGTAACGGCACTTTCAGCCGGAGCTTCCGATATGTCAGGTTGGTTACTAATGGGCTTACCAGGAGCAATTTATGCTTCCGGATTAGTAGAAGCATGGATTGCAATAGGACTAACTGTTGGTGCGTACTTAAACTGGTTACTAGTTGCACCACGTCTACGTGCGTATTCACAGGTTTCCAATGATTCCATTACAATACCAAGCTTTTTAGAGAATCGTTTAAAAGATAATTCTCGCTTATTACGTATTGTTTCAGGGATTATTATCTTATTATTCTTTACGTTCTATGTATCTTCTGGAATGGTAGCAGGAGGAGTATTCTTCCAAGAATCATTCGGCTTTGACTACACAACAGGACTGTTAGTAGTTGCAGCAGTTGTTATAGCTTACACGTTATTTGGTGGCTTCTTAGCAGTAAGTTACACGGACTTTGTGCAAGGTTTAATCATGTTCTTAGCATTAATTTTAGTTCCAGCAGTAGGGATATTCGTCGTTGGTGGAATTGATGGTGCTACTGAAAGTATCCGTGCAGTGGATCCACAACAATTAAATCTTGTAGAGGGTGCAACGTTCTTAGGAATCATTTCCGCAGTAGCGTGGGGCCTTGGTTATTTCGGTCAACCGCATATTATTGTTCGTTTCATGGCAATTAAAACGGTAAAAGAAACGAAGCAAGCACGTCGTATCGGTATTGGTTGGATGATCATCAGCTTATTAGGTGCATTAGCAACAGCCTTAATTGGTCTTGCTTACTTCCAACAAAATCCAAATGAGACTTTAACAGATCCAGAAGCTATTTTTATCGCAATGGGGCAAGTGTTATTCCACCCATTCATTGCGGGAATTATGCTTGCAGCGATTTTAGCAGCGATCATGAGTACGATTTCTTCTCAATTAATTGTCACGTCTTCGGCGTTAATCGAAGATTTATACAAAGCAGTTATTAAAACAAATGCAACAGATAAACAAATGGTTTTACTTGGCCGTTTAGCAGTACTTGTCGTATCTATTGTGGCAATGGCGCTTGCATGGGAGCAAAACAAAACGATTCTTGACTTAGTAGCGTATGCATGGGCAGGATTTGGCGCAGCGTTTGGACCAATTATTTTACTTTCACTATTCTGGCGCAAACTCACTTCTATGGGCGCGTTAGCTGGGATGGTTGTAGGTGCAGTTGTAGTCGTCATTTGGGGTAACAGTGAGAAATTGTCTGGAATGCTGTATGAAATCATTCCAGGATTCATTCTCTGCTTGCTCGTTGCATGGGTTGTAAGTTTAATGACGTACAAACCAAAACCAGAATTGGAAAAAGAATTTGATGAGGCAGTAGCGCTCGTTCATTCAAAAGAATAATCGATTACCTAAAGGCAGCCCTATTAATGGGTTGCCTTTTTTGCTAGTAAATATACGACGAATAAATTCTGTTGACCATATGGTCAACTTGGAGTATAGTGAAAGTAATAACTGACCATATGGTCAATGGAGGGTGAGCACATGTCTATACTATCCTTTCACGAATTAACAAAAATGTATGGCAAGGCAAGAGGAATGGAAAATATCACTTTTTCCGTTGAAAAAGGAGAAATTGTAGGTTTTATAGGACCGAACGGGGCAGGGAAAAGTACAACAATTCGTACGTTATTGAATTTCTTGCATGCAACTTCTGGAAAAGCAGAAATTTTTGGTCTCGATTCTGCACAACATCATGTTGAGTTGAAAAAACGAATCGGTTATTTACCTTCTGAGGTTCACTTTTATGAAGATTTAACGGTAAAGGAAATGCTGAAATTTTCAGCAGGTTTTTATTCCCACGATTCTCTCACGCATGCTTTGACGTTAGCAGACCGTCTAAAGCTTGATACGACTCGGAAAGTGGAAGATTTATCATTTGGGAATAAGAAGAAAGTGGGAATTGTTCTCGCGATGATGCATGAGCCAGAGTTATTGGTATTAGACGAACCAACTTCTGGATTGGATCCACTGATGCAATCGACTTTTTTTGAGTTATTAAAAGAAGCACGTGACAAAGGCACAACTATTTTCTTTTCTTCTCATTATTTAAATGAAGTGCAAAAACTGTGTAACCGTGTCGTTATTATAAAAGAAGGAAAAATTGCTGCAATTGAAAGCATGGATAATATGCGAAAAGACACGGTGAAGAAAGTGACACTTCATTCCCATGAAAAAGAACTTCACGTGCAAAGTTTACCAGGAATGATTGAACAGCATAAAAGCGACACGTCGATGTCCTTTCTGTACAAAGGAAATGTAAAAGATTTAATGCTTTCTTTACACGAGGTGGAATTTGATGATATTACCGTCGAAGATCCATCATTAGAAGAAGTTTTCATGCACTATTACAAGGAGGATGACTCAAATGGTCTTTAAAAGAGAATGGAAGCGAGCGCAAAAGTCTCTTTGGCTATGGGCGATCTCACTCGGTGCAATGTGCGTATTAATATTAAGTGTTTATCCACAATTTGCGGCAAACAAAGCGCAATTAGAAGAGCTCATTCAACTTTACCCGGAAGCGATGCTGAAAGCTTTTAATATTGAGTCACTTGGCTTTGAAACGGCATTAGGATTTTACGGAATAGAAGGGTATATGTTCGTAACTTTGTTTGGTAGTATATTCGCCAGTTTGTTAGGCGGAAATATGCTAGTAAAAGAAGAAAGTGATAAAACGATTGAATTTTTATTGGCCAAACCAATTTCAAGAAGCTCTATTGTGGCACAAAAAGCAGCAGCGATTGGTGTTGTAATACTTTGCTTTAATGTGTTTCTGACAGTAGTGATGGCGATAGGATTTGAACTGGCAGAAGAATCTGCGTTTCGGACAACAGAGTTTTGGTTACTGATGTTCGCGCCGTTTCTCTTACATCTCACGTTTGCCTACTTGGCGTTTGGGATCTCTTCCTTCTTTCGTAAACAACGTCAAACCACCGCAATGGTGCTGGCAATCGTCTTAGGAACGTATTTTTTAAATATCGCTGCCTCCATCTCGGAATCACTTGAGAAATTAGCGTATTTGTCGCCATTTTTCTATGTAGATGCATCCACAATTTTGGCGAATGAAACTTTCCGGTGGGAGTATATTCTGGTACTAGTAGTAGTGAGTGTGGTCGGTATCCTACTAGCAAGATGGCAATTTATGCGCAAGGATATTGTGGTGTGATGAGCAAATTTACAGAAGAAAAAGAAATGAAGATAGCGGAAGTAGCGCTTCAAGAATTTACGACAAAAGGGTACAAAAATACGTCTACAAACGTGATTGCGGAAAAAGCAAATGTTTCCAAAGGGCTGATTTTTCATTATTTTCATTCCAAAAAAAAGCTGTTTCTCCTGTTGCTCGAGGACGCAACGGATGAATTAGTAGCCCATCTTAAGAAGCAAGAGCAAGCAGACGAGCAAGCAGACTTTTTTGAGGAAATTCGGATTTTTCTTGGGAATAAAATACGTGTAGCTTTAGAAAAACCCGATGCTTATGCGTTTATGATGACGTCATTTCTGCAACCTCCTATTGAGTTGCAACACGAAATCCATCAACTTTTAGCACAAAAATCGAGTGAAATAGAGTCGTTTAGTGATCAAGCACTGTTTCGAAAGTTAGAAAAAGCCCCCCTACGAGAAGGATTAGATCGAGAAGTAGTTACCACGTACATCCGCCTTGTATTGGATTCCATTTCCAATCATGTGATACAGTTGTATCAAAATAGGGTACAGGAATTAGTAGAATCACCAGAAAAAGTGATGGATGAAGTGGATACATTTCTGGATATGCTACAAAATGGGATATATACGAAATAGGGGGTGTCTGGATGGAAACGATACAAGAAAGAGCCATTCTCGTTGGAGTGAATCGGAAAAATGATGCACATTTTGCGTATTCAATGGAAGAATTGATGAATTTAGCACAAGCAATTGACGTGGAAGTCGTTGGTAAAATAGAACAGAATTTAGAACGTATTAACCCATCGCACTATGTGGGTACAGGGAAAATCATCGAAATTAAAGCGCTTTACGATGAAATGGATGCAAATATCGTGATTTTCAACGATGAGCTTTCCCCGTCGCAAATCCGAAATTTGGAGGGCGATTTGGAATGTAAAGTGATTGATCGGACAATGCTGATTTTGGACATTTTCGGTCGACGTGCCAACTCGAAAGAAGCGCAAATGCAGGTCGAACTTGCTCAACTTCAATACATGCTTCCTCGTCTAGTTGGTCTACGTGCATCCTTGAGTAGACAAGGTGGTGGTACAGGAGGCGGATTTAGAAACCGTGGTGCTGGGGAGACGAAATTGGAGCTCGATCGCCGTAAAATTGAAGATCAAATCGCCAAACTACGAAAAGATTTAGAGCACGTAAAAGAGCAACGTCAAACACAGCGAAAGCAGCGGAAGAAAAACGGTATCCCGGTCGTATCAATCGTTGGATATACGAATGCAGGGAAATCGACTCTGTTAAACCACCTGTTAATGAAGACTGGACAGTCGGATGCGAAAAAAGTTTTCGAGAAAGATATGCTTTTTGCAACGCTCGATACGTCTGTTCGCCATATTCAATTACCTGACCAAAAAGAGTTTTTATTAACCGACACGGTAGGATTTGTCAGTAAGCTTCCCCATCATCTAGTAAAAGCATTTCGCTCCACTTTAGAAGAAGCGAAAGATGCCGATTTGTTGTTGCATGTTGTGGATATGTCTCACCATGAGCACCAATTTATGATGGAAGTGACCAACGAAACCTTACAAGAAGTAGGAGTAGAAAATGTTCCAACCATTCAAGTGATGAACAAAGCAGATTTAGCGAATGAACCCTACCCTGTTGTAAAAGGAGATACCATTTGGTTGTCTGCTAAAGAAGGGAAAGGTTTAACAGAGCTGATCGATTTAATACGCGCGCATTTGTTCGCGGATTATGTTGTTTGTGAAATGGTCCTTCCCTATGAGCGAGGAGAAATCGTTTCGTATTTAAATGAAAACGCATCAATCCTTTCCTCTGAATATATGGAAGAAGGAACGCTGCTTAAAGTAGAAGTAAAACAATCCGATTACGACAAATATAAGGAATACGTACTTAATGAATAGAAAAAGGTTTTCCAATGATCTTGTCGTTGGAAAACCTTTTTTGTGTATGCTGAGTTCTTCATGCCGCCGTAACACCTTCGATCAGAAGATGTTGTGATGAAATAAAGAGATTTTCGACAAAGTCGAAAATGATCCGTAAGGAAATATCAAAATACTAGTGTAGATCGGGTATTATTCGTATGCACATTTACTATTCTAGTTCCTCGTTCACAAATGCGGTGCGATTGCGGGTCTAACTGGTGCGATTCTCGGAAATTTGGTGCGATTTTTCAAGAAACGCCGCAGTTTCACCCGATGTATCTTTCACTATTACGATTCAAATTGGATGTTGTGTAAGTTGGCGAAAATTCCGCCACTTTCAAGGAGTTCATGATATTTCCCATCTTCGGCGATACCGTCTTTTGTCACCACGATGACTCGGTCAGCGCCGCGAATTGTAGCAAGACGATGTGCAATCACAAGTGTTGTTCGGTCCTCGGCAAGTTCCTCTAATGATCGCTGGATGATTTTTTCTGTTTCCGTATCGAGCGCAGATGTTGCTTCATCTAATATGAGAATAGGCGGATTCTTTAAGAACATTCGAGCAATCGCAAGACGTTGTTTTTGTCCTCCAGATAATTTTAACCCTCGTTCTCCAATTTGCGTTTCGTATCCTAACGGTAAATCTTGGATGAATTCTTCTAAATGAGCTTTTCTAGCTGCCTCTAGTATTTCATCTTCGGTAGCATGTTTTTTTCCATAGGCGATATTTTCTTTAATTGTCCCAGTGAATAAAAACACGTCTTGTTGAACGATTCCGATTTGAGATCGCAACGATTCTAAAGTCATGTCTCGTGTATCTATTCCATCTATGGTGATGGATCCTTCATCTACATCGTAAAACCGAGGGATGAGTGAGCAGATCGTTGTTTTTCCTGCTCCAGAAGGTCCAACAAATGCAATGGTTTGTCCTGACTGAATCGATAAGTCGATGTCAGAAAGAACCTGTTGTGTGTCATCGTATCCAAAGCTTACATGGTGAAAATCGATATTTCCTTTAAGCGATGAGACCGTTACTGCCTGAGGAGAGTCTGTAATTTCTGGCTCCTGTTCTAATATATCCAAGAAGCGGCGGAAGCCGGCCATTCCTTTTGGATACAGTTCAAGTAAAGCACTAATTTTATCGACAGGCTTAATTAAGACATTTACATACAGAACGAAACTTACCATTTCTCCATATGAAAGTGTTCCTTGGTACGTAAACCATGCGCCGAATACTAAAACCAGTAAGGTGATGAGACGCGTCATCATATAAATGCTGGAGTGCGTACCAGCCATTACCTTGTAGGCTGCAATTTTTGCTAGACGAAATTGCCCATTATCTTGTTGGAAACGTTTAATTTCAAATGCTTGGTTCGTAAACGATTGGACAACTCGGGCTCCAGAAACGCTGTCTTCCACGCGAGCATTTACGTCTGCAATTCGACCGTACATATTTCGCCAAGCTGCATTCATCTTGAAATTAGATACAGTAACAAGAACTATTAGAAACGGCAGCGTAACGACGGCTACAATTGCAAGCTCCGGATTAATGTGAAACATGATGGCAAAGGCGCCAATAAAGGTCATGATGGCAATGAAAAAATCCTCTGGTCCATGATGCGCCAGTTCTCCAATGTCGAAAAGGTCATTGGTGATGCGACTCATAATATGGCCAGTTTTCGTATTGTCAAAAAAGCGAAACGACTGTCGTTGAACATGCGTAAAAAGCTGCTCTCGCATATCTGTTTCAATGTTGGCTCCTAGTTTATGTCCTAAGTAGCTCACGATGAACTGCAAAAACGTACTTAGTAAATACACAATGAACAGCAAAATACTGACGGTGACAATGATGTCCCAATTTCCCGATGGTAAAAGTTGATCGATAAATTCTTGTACAGCAATTGGAAATGCTAGCTCTAAAAGTGCTACGAATATAGCACTACAAAAATCAATTAAAAACAATCGTTTGTGTGGTTTATAGTAAGAAAAGAATTTTTTTAACATAGAATTGACCTCACTCTCTCTCTATTTAAAAATTATACCTCAAATGTTGGTTTAGAGAGGTTTTTGACAATACTTTTCGGGGAAGGTACACTATAAAAGTTGTTTTTTTACGATAGAAACCTTAGAAGGAAGGGAAATGAAGAATGGTTACAAAACAAGAAATCGTGAACTCAGTTCCTCAACGAGGATTTTTTGGCCATCCAAAAGGATTACTTTCTCTATTCTTTACGGAATTCTGGGAACGTTTTTCCTACTACGGAATGCGCGCAATTTTACTTTACTATATGTACTACGAAGTTACACAAGGTGGTCTAGGACTAGAACAGTCTACTGCTAACTCGATTATGGCAGTGTATGGGTCTCTTGTGTATATGTCAGGTATCATCGGAGGATGGATCGCTGACCGATTGTTCGGTACAACACGAACCGTCTTTTACGGTGGTATTTTAATCATGTTCGGACATATCGTCCTGTCATTGCCGGGCGGATTAACCACCCTTTTCGGATCAATGGCATTAATCGTTATTGGTACAGGATTATTAAAACCGAATATCTCGAGTATTGTTGGTGACTTGTATGCTGATAACGATGTTCGTCGTGATTCAGGATTCTCGATTTTCTATATGGGAATTAACATGGGTGCACTTATTGCGCCATTAATTGTCGGAACAGTTGGATTAGACTATAACTTCCATTTAGGATTTAGTTTAGCCGCTATTGGAATGTTCGTTGGTTTAATCGTGTTCTGGTTTACAAAGAAAAAATACTTAGGATTAGCAGGATCTCACGTTCCTAATCCGCTTACAAGAGAAGAACGCAAAAGTGTATTTACTCGAATTGCAATTGGAATTGTAGCAGTTGCTATCATTGGGTTTATCCTCATTCAATTAGGAATTATGACAATTGATGTCTTTACCATGATCGTATCGATTTTAGGGATTGTGATCCCGACAATTTACTTTATTGTGATGTACCGAAGCTCGAAAACAAATGCAGATGAAAAATCACGTGTACTTGCATATATTCCTTTATTCGTTGCGGCAATGATGTTCTGGGCAATTCAAGAACAAGGATCCATTATTCTTGCGCAATATGCAGACCAACGTACAGATTTAAGTCTTGGGTCATTTGATATTTCGCCAGCTTGGTTCCAATCGCTTAATCCGTTATTCATCATTGCGCTTGCTCCAGTGTTTGCGTGGTTATGGATTCGACTGGGTGAACGTCAGCCTTCGACTCCAAAGAAATTTGCTTTCGGATTATTTTTTGCTAGTATGTCATTTTTGGTGATGATCATTCCGGCTTATTTTAATGGAACAGAGACGCTCGTTAGTCCGTGGTGGTTAGTATTAAGCTTTTTCCTAGTAGTTCTTGGTGAATTGCTACTTTCTCCGGTAGGGCTATCGGCAACAACGAAGCTAGCTCCTGGTGCCTTTGCAGCTCAAACGATGAGTTTGTGGTTCCTAACAAACGCATCTGCACAGGCAATTAATGCGCAAGTGGTTAAATTATACACACCGGAAAATGAAATCATGTACTTCGGTGTAATAGGTGCTGTCGCGTTAGGTATCGGATTACTATTATTCTTCTTTGCACCAAAAATTGAAGAATTCATGCGTGGCGTTCGATAATGTTTCATAGCTGTAGTTCCTACCAATTGGTCGGGACTGCAGCTTTTTTCAACATTACCTAGTGGTGAAATACTGTGAACACGTTTCATGGTTTTATATTGGAAAAAATTCTCTGACATATTCCCGCCATAACTTGCACAGAAGGGTACCGTCTTCCTTTGCATTTTGACTGTGCCGGAAATTAGTATATAAAAAGTGGAGGGAACTAGTTATGAGAGAAAAAGCATTAGCATTCTTACAGCAATATACGGACGAGCAGGACAGAGGAAAGGAATTCTTTTCTTCTCGTTGGAATGAAATCGAAGAAGAACTACAACAAACAAATACATATACACTGAATCACGATGAGTTAGCATATGGTGCGAAAGTGGCTTGGAGAAACAGTAACAAGTGTATAGGGCGATTGTTTTGGCAGACAATGCATGTCGATGATCGCCGAGAATTGATCGAGGAAAAAGCTATTTTTGATGCACTTATTCACCATATTAGCTTTGCCACAAATAACGGGAAAGTGAAGCCAACCATCACAATTTTTCACCCTTCCGTTCGAATTTGGAACCACCAATTGATTCGCTATGCTGGATACCAAGTGGAGGAGAAAGTCGTTGGAGATGCTGATTCCCTGGCATTTACAAATGTTTGTGAAAAACTAGGCTGGTCAGGTGAGAAGTCATCATTTGATATATTGCCATTAGTCATTCAAGTGGGAAGCAATCCTCCCGTTTGGTTTGATATCCCACCAGAGGTAGTATTGGAAGTACCTATTACACATCCTGATCATCCGGGTTTTGCATCACTGAATTTAAAGTGGTATGCGGTTCCGATAATTTCTTCGATGAAGTTAGAAGTTGGGGGCATCGAATTTCCAGCTGCACCATTTAACGGATGGTACATGGGTACAGAAATTGGTGCACGTAATCTGGCTGATGTAAATCGTTATAATCAATTACCGAATGTAGCTTCATTATTTAACTTCAATCAACAATCAGCAGCTAGTCTTTGGAAAGATCGAGCGTTAGTAGAGTTAAACCTTGCAGTGCTGCATTCCTTCCGCTCACAAGGTGTTAGCATAGTGGATCATCATACTGCTGCTCTTCAGTTCAAGCAATTTGAACAACAGGAGAAAAAGAAAGGCAGGGAAGTAACGGGGAATTGGAGTTGGCTAATTCCACCGATGTCACCTGCTGCAACCCATGTTTTCCATCAACCGTATTCAAATGAAATGAAGTCTCCTAACTTTTACTACCAACCCTCCCCTTATGTCGAAAAAAAATAAGACCCTATATTTTCGTAAATGTATGCCATGAACATTGTTCATGGCTATTTTTGTCGCCTTGAAGCAGTTGACTTCTTGGTGGTAGTTGCATACACTAAGTTCAAACAATCAAACGAATATTTGAATGAGGAGTGCAAATATGAAAACGAAAGAGCTAGATGTGTGTGAAGTTGCGTGTTTTGATGAAGCGCTTGTGAATAGAGTGACACCAAGATTACAGGACACAAATGGAGTGGAGCTTCTTTTTAAGGCACTTGCAGATGCGACGCGCTTGAAGATTGCATATGCATTAACACTGGAAAAAGAGATGTGTGTGTGTGACGTGGCGCATGTCATTGGATCGACGACAGCGACTGCATCTCATCACTTACGTTATTTACGAAATGGAAAGT
Source organism: Paenisporosarcina cavernae (assembly GCF_003595195.1). Classification (GTDB taxonomy): domain Bacteria; phylum Bacillota; class Bacilli; order Bacillales_A; family Planococcaceae; genus Paenisporosarcina; species Paenisporosarcina cavernae. Next base: position 2,236,185 of record NZ_CP032418.1, on the reverse strand, counting down.
TAGCAAAATATCGAAAAGAAGGAAAATTGGTGTTTTATTCCCTAGCTGATGATCATGTTCACCAATTAGTGAACATTGCGTTAGAGCATTCGAAAGAAGGAATTTCCCATGGAACAAGATAAAACAATCTATCGCCTTCAAAACTTATCATGTACTAGTTGTGCAGCTACTTTTGAACGGAATGTGCAAGCAATTCCCGCAGTAGAGACGGTTCAACTTAATTTTGGTGCATCCAAGCTAACAGTCGTTGGGGATGTCACAATTGAAGAGCTAGAAAAAGCGGGTGCATTCGATGGCATCAAAGTATTTCCGGAAAAAAGTCGTGTCGTAGACGAAAAAATACCGTTTTGGAAGAAAGAAGAGACGAGATCAACTGTAATGTCTTTCCTTTTTCTTCTTCTGGGTAGTCTTTCTACTTGGTTGAATGGTGAAGGAGACTGGATGACCATCTCGTTATATGCTATTTCAATCGTCATTGGGGGCTATCGTTTATTAACCACAGGTGTACAAAATTTTGTTCGCGTCCGATTTGATATGAAAACACTGATGACGATTGCCATTATTGGGGCCGCGCTCATTGGAGAGTGGGGCGAAGGTGCCTTTGTGGTATTTTTATTCGCGATTAGTGAAGCGTTAGAGACATACTCCATGGATAAAGCTCGTCATTCCATTCAGTCGTTGATGAAAATTGCACCAACGAAAGCAACGGTTCGAAAAGGCAATGAGTTCGTGGAAGTAGACGTGGATGATTTAGTCATTGGTCAAACGATTGTTGTTCGACCAGGGGAAAAAATTCCGATGGATGGAATCATCCAATCGGGAACATCTTCTGTTAATCAAGCTGCCATCACGGGAGAGTCTATGCCTATTGCGAAAATGATAGGTGATGAAGTGTTTGCCGGAACGTTGAATGAAGAAGGCGTCTTGGATATAGAAATCACGAAACGAGTGGAAGATACGACGATTGCGAAAATTATTCATTTAGTCGAGGAAGCGCAAGCAGAGAAAGCACCTTCTCAAGCATTTGTTGATCGTTTCGCAACCTATTATACTCCTGCAATTATGGCGATCGCAGCCATGGTTATGATTATTCCGCCAGTATTTATGGCATCGGATTGGAGTGAATGGATTTACCGTGGGCTTGCTGTATTAGTCGTTGGTTGCCCATGTGCACTCGTTGTCTCGACACCAGTTGCAATCGTCACGGCGATTGGAAATGCAGCTAGAAATGGTGTGTTGATTAAAGGTGGCGTTCACTTAGAAGAAACCGGTCGATTATCCGTTATTGCATTTGATAAAACTGGAACCTTAACAGAAGGTCGTCCGGTTGTAACCGACCTGCAAATTGTAGGAGAGTTTCCGGAAGTCCAAACGCTTCAAATTGCTGCGGCGATAGAGCAACAATCAAAGCATCCCTTAGCGAATGCTATTGTGAATAAAGCAAGGGAATCGATAACGGAATTTCCTGCTGTCACTTCTTTCCAATCCTTCACAGGTAGAGGTGCTGTCGCACGAGTAAATGAAAGAGAGTATTTCATTGGAAGTCCTTCTTTATTCCAAGAAAAAATGACCATCCAATCGGAAGTGAATGAGACGATTTCTTTCTTGCAACAACAAGGAAAAACTGTAGTTCTATTTGGAACAGAGGAGGAAATACTCGCGTTATTTGGGATAGAAGATAAAGTAAGAGATACTTCGGCAAGTATCATTTCGAAATTGTCCGAGTTAGGGATAAGTCGAACGGTACTTCTTACTGGAGATAACGTTAGAACAGCAAATGCGATCGGAAATCGAGTAGGAGTCGCAGATATTCGAGCAGCGCTAATGCCCGAACAAAAGCTTGCCGCAGTAAAAGAACTACAAGAAAACCACGGGAAAGTTGCGATGGTTGGAGATGGTGTGAATGATGCACCAGCACTCGCTGCTGCTTCTGTTGGAATTGCAATGGGCGGAGCAGGGACAGATACAGCGCTAGAAACAGCAGACATTGCTTTAATGGCAGATGATTTAGAGAAACTACCATATACGATTGCATTAAGTCGGAAAACGGTTCGAATTATTTATCAAAATGTACTCTTTGCCTTTTTATTAAAAGTAGTCGCGCTCTTGTTGATCATTCCAGGTTGGCTAACACTTTGGCTCGCCATTTTTGCGGATGTAGGGGCTACATTATTAGTAGTACTTAACTCCTTACGATTAATGCGAACGAAGTACTAAAAATAAGAAAATTCTATTTCTTCTCTAGAGAATCAAGTAGGAGATAGGTACAATAGAAGATAGAAATTTAATATGATGATTGGAGCTGGAATGGTTGAAAAACAAACGATGGATTACTGGAGTATTAGCCAGTGTATTATTATTAAGTGCTTGTAACGACTCTGCTACACCGACAGACGGTGTAACGAAAGAACAAACGAGTGAATTGACACTAGAAGAAGTATTTGCAAAAACACAAGAAAAATCAGCAGACATTAAAAATCTCCAATCGGAAATTAGCTCGCAACAAACCATGCTTGTCGGAGAAGAAGAAATGGAGTTTGTCACGAAATCGGATACGACGATGAATTTGCAAACATCGCCTTTAGCGGTTTACCAAAAAGGAACTACGTCTTCGTCTACTAGTTCTGATACTGGCGAGCCCCAGAAATATGAGAATGAAAGTTATTTAACGGAGGAAGGCTTCTACATTTACGACGGACTTTCGGATATGTGGTCGAAATTACCGAAAGAAATGTCGGATAAGTTATTAAAGTCCTCCACTTCTCAAGCGGATCCTTCGAAACAATTACAGGACTTAGAAGAGTATAAAAAGGATTTTACCTTTGAACAAACTGCTAATCATTACGTCTTAACACTCGATTCAAAAGGCGATCAATTTAAGTCGTTAATCGAAAAGCAAATGAAAAGCATGTCAGAAATGGGTGCTGGAGAACAAGAGTTTCTTGATAATATGGACATTGAATCCATCCATTATGTCATCGAAATTGATAAGAAAACGTTTTATGTGACTAAAATGGATGTTCAAATGGCAATGAATGTGGAATCAAATGGCCAATCAATGAAAATTACACAAGACATGAAATCCACATATGGAAAGTTTAATGAGCTTGATGAAATAAAAGTACCCGATGACGTGAAGAAGGAAGCAAACGAACTTTAGGGAGGACTTTCAGATGATTCATGTATTTACAAAAGGGACAGATCCAATGAAGCCGGTATTACTGCTTTTGCATGGTACTGGCGGAACAGAACGTGATTTACTTCCGTTAGCAGAACGTTTAGATGATACCGCTTCGTTGTTAAGTGTGAGAGGAAATGTCTCTGAAAATGGCATGCCTCGTTTTTTCCGTCGTCTTGCAGAAGGAATCTTTGATGAAGAAGATTTGATTTTTCGTACAAAAGAACTCGATGACTTTATTACAGAGTCAGCAGAAAAATATGAGTTTGATCGACATAACGTGGTGGCAGTTGGATATTCTAACGGTGCAAATATAGCATCTAGCATGCTATTTCATCGCGCGGAGTCTCTTCGCGGAGCAATTTTACATCATCCGATGGTACCTCGGAGAGGAATAGATTTACCAAATTTAGATGGAAAAAATGTCTTTATTGCGGCAGGGAAAAATGATCCAATATGTCCTCCACAGGAAACAGAAGACTTACAAGCTCTTCTACAAAATGCAGGAGCAAGTGTTGAAACCTTTTGGGACAATCAAGGACATCAGTTAAGCTATGCTGAATTAGATGAAGCGAAAAAGTGGTACACGACATTATTTGCTTAGAATGTGCAAATCAACTTTGCCAGATAAGGTAACTCAATAGAGTATGTTATTTATTTCGTATTCAAGGATTAAACGAGTGTAAAGAGTGGTACGTTGAAAAAATTCATGCAACACGTAAAACGAGCAAGAAATCGGGGGGGATTTCTTGCTCGTTTTTATACATATTTTTACTTACATGGTGAAATTGGTAGGAGGGTTTTTTACAACCACCACTACTTTATTCTGATCTAACTTTTCTTCAAGTCGTTCTGCTTCTGGTTGGCTGAACCCTAATTCTTGGAATTGGGAACGGAGCTCGTCACCTTTTTTGCGGAAGACGTTTGCCATAGCAGTTCCAAAACCTGTTTCTTCCATTCCAACTGTGTTAGCATCGGCTGCCTCCGCTACATCATCTGTACGCCGATCTTCATGAGTTAAAACATAAATATCATTTTCATGAACACCTTTTGTTTTGATTTCTTGAATTCCACGGATTGCTTCTGCATCACTAACATATTCTTTGTAATGAACTGTCATAATCTGAATTCCTCCTTCAAAACTAGCTTACAACAATATAAATACCTCCCATTACGTTACCTAAACGCAAAAAGGGGTAAATAGTTCTTATGATTCAGTCACATGAGAGGTGGTAAATATGAAAGATTTTATAAGAGTATCAACGGCAGCCATAGCACTAATAGGTTTTCTACTATTATTTTTTAATTTTTCAAACGATACGATGGTAGCATTCGACAAGTGGGCAAGTGAAATGTTTTTAGGAATAAAAGAAATTAATTTTTTCTCCTTATTTGGAGACCCATGGTTTGTCATTATGGTCTCACTCATTCTATTAGTATTTTTATTTCTAAAGAAAAATTATCGGGGCCTTATTTTTGTTTTAATAACCGTTGCAGGTGGTGCATTTTTGAACAATGCGATCAAAGAATATGTTGCAAGGGTTCGACCGGAATTACCTCATCAACTAACTAGCTATAGCTTTCCGTCCGGACATGCCATGATTAGTATCTTATATTTATTTACAGTGGCTTATTTTGCGTCTGAGTATATCGATGATCGAAAAAAATCCGTGGTCATTTGGATAGTTGCAAGTGTATTAACCATCCTCATAGGCTTATCACGAATCGCTGGAAACCATCACTATGGAACTGATGTCGTTGCAGGATGGGCAATAGGATATTTCTTATTTATGGTGGTTGTATATTGGTATGAATATCTTAACCGTTCGTTACGAAAGAGGTCTAAGCGATATGAGTGATTTGTTTCACATACCACATCACATTCAACAAACAGCCATCGAACGAATGGGAGATGCACCTGTGGAAGGATTCGTCATCTCCAAAGCGTCTGCGAATGTGCGAATCATGATTGTTGGTGAAGCTCCAGGTGAAAATGAAGCAGTGGAAGGCGTTCCGTTTATTGGACGTGCAGGGAAAGTGTTAGAACAAATGATGGAAATTGCGGAAATCACACGAGATGATGTTTTTATGACAAGTGCAGTGAGAAGTCGACCATATCGGTGGGGTACGAAGAAGTTGCGAGACGGTTCAACAATTGAACGAAAATACAATCGTCCTCCTACAAAAAAAGAAATTTTAGCACATGCTGGCGTGCTTGATTATGAAATAGAACATATTCAACCGGAACTCATTATTCCAGTTGGATCAGTTGGCTTTACACGGTTGTTGGGGCCGGATTGGAAACTAAAAGAGTATCAGGGAAAAGTAATTTCTCATGAAATAAGAAAATTAGCAGGAAACGACTATGGATGGACCAATCGAAACTATACGCTTATTCCGACACTTCATCCAGCTTCTATTTTTTATCGACCGTCTTTAAAAGACTCTATGATAGCAGACTGGACAGCGATAGGAGAGTTTTTAAAGAATAATTTAGTTTAAAGGGATGTACTTCATTTACCTGTCGAAAAAATTTTGTGGATGTATGAAAAGAAAAGCCGAGTTCACATACAGGAATGCCATAGAAAAGCGATGAAAAATAAATTTCAAGTTTTCTTTACTAAAAAAAGTTGCATATAGGAAACATTTCGCATACACTACACTTAAGAAGTTCGCAGAAAGAAGGATTTGTAATGGATGGAAATGTTCTATTTGCACTTGGCTTAACATTGCTCGCAGGTTTAGCCACGGGAATCGGAAGTTTACTTGCATTTGTCACGAAACGCACAAATACAAAATTTCTGTCTCTCTCACTTGGGTTTTCAGCGGGAGTCATGATTTATGTTTCGTTAGTGGAGATATTCGTAAAAGCAAAAGTGGCGTTAGTTGACGAACTTGGGGAAAAACCAGGATATTGGGCAACAATTGGAGGATTCTTCCTTGGAATACTCGTGATAGCACTTATTGATAAACTACTTCCTAAAACAACAAACCCTCACGAAGTGAAGGGTGTAGAAGATATGGAGAAAACTCCTTCTAATGATGAATACACAAAGTTAATGAGAATGGGTATTTTCACTGCTCTAGCGGTAGGCATTCACAATTTCCCTGAAGGTATTGCCACTTTCATGTCAGCAATGCAAGATCCAAATTTAGGGATCGCAATCGCGTTTGCAATCGCCATTCATAATATTCCAGAAGGTATTGCAGTAGCAATCCCTCTTTACTATGCAACCGGCAATCGAAAAAAAGCCTTTAAATGGTCGTTTATTTCGGGCTTATCGGAACCAGTGGGTGCGCTAATTGCCTATTTACTTTTGATGCCTTTCTTAAATGGCATCATGTTTGGAGTCGTGTTTGCAGCCGTAGCAGGAATTATGGTCTTTATCTCGTTAGATGAGTTATTACCTGCAGCACAAAAATACGATGAAACGCACTATTCAATTTATGGATTAGTTGCAGGAATGGCAGTGATGGCTGTCAGTTTAGTGTTGTTTATTTAATCAATCTACATGTATATTCCTTCATGCCGCGAATCTAGGATTCGTGGCATTTTTTCTTGAAAGGGAAAGAACTATTCTTTATTCAACGCATCCAAACGAAAAATCGGATGCGCCGAAAGAATGGAATAACCGCTGATAGCAGTCTCTCGAGGGTTGATAGAAATGGCTTTCTCGCTGATAAAAGTAGATTGATAATACAATTTTGATAAAGATTTTAAGTTTTATTCATTGAGATTTGTGACTGCCACAATTAGCCTCACTCTCCGTGCTTATAAGCCATCCAGTAGGGTAAATGAAAAGAGATGAAAAACAGAAAATTCCGTCTTCAAATATCCTATTGTATATCTGTCATGACAGGAATATACTGATGTTGCGACAAGTGTCAAGACACTATAAAAAGGGGATGTAGAAATGACAACAGCAATAACGGAAACTGCCGTTAAAAGTAAACCAGAAAAGGAAATTAGTCGAAATAAATTGCTTGGGATCGCAGGATTAGGGTGGATGTTCGATGCGATGGACGTGGGGATTTTATCATTCATCATCGCGGCGCTCGCAGTAGAATGGAGCTTAACTCCAGCAGAAATGGGCTGGATTGGTAGTGTGAACTCAATTGGTATGGCAGTAGGTGCTATGGTCTTCGGAATGTTCGCAGATAAAATTGGTCGAAAACAAATATTCATTATGACCTTGGTATTATTTTCAGTCGCAAGTGGACTATCCGCATTTACGACAACACTTGCAGCGTTTTTAATCTTACGATTCTTCGTTGGAATGGGACTAGGTGGCGAACTTCCAGTTGCGTCTACACTAGTATCTGAAAGTGTTGAGCCAAAAGAACGTGGCAGAATCGTCGTTTTACTCGAAAGCTTTTGGGCAGCAGGTTGGTTAGTAGCAGCAATTATTTCCTATTTTATTATTCCTAACTTTGATAATGGTTGGAAAATCGCATTAATTTTGACGGCGCTGCCTGCGTTTTATGCTGTTTATCTTCGTTTGAAATTGCCAGACTCTCCACAATTCGTGGCGAAGCGCGAAAAAGTTCCACCAATAACAGAGCGCTTAGCATTAATCTGGAGCAAAAAGTATACGAAAAACACGTTAATGTTATGGATCTTGTGGTTCACTGTCGTGTTTTCTTATTACGGAATGTTTTTATGGTTACCAAGTGTAATGGTTATCAAAGGTTTTACACTTATTAAGAGTTTTGAGTATGTGTTATTAATGACGATTGCTCAATTGCCTGGTTACTTCTTAGCCGCTTGGTTAATTGAAAAAATTGGACGTAAATTTGTGTTAGTAAGCTTTTTACTTGGAACGGCTTTAAGTGCGTATATTTTCGGCAATGCAGATGTAACATGGATTTTATTAACTTCAGGTGCATTATTATCATTCTTTAACCTAGGTGCGTGGGGTGCGCTATATGCATATACTCCAGAGCAATATGAGACCGTTGTTCGTGGAACTGGATCTGGTATGGCTGCAGCAGTAGGACGAATCGGAGGAATTTTAGGACCACTCCTTGTAGGTTCATTAGTGGCGAAAAACTTCGATATTGGATGGATTTTTGGTATTTTCTGTATCGCAATTGTAATAGGTGTTCTAGCCGTTATTTTCTTAGGTAAAGAAACCAAAAACACGGTATTAGAATAAGGACGCTCTAGCCAGTTGGAACGATTGTTGGTAAAATAAAACCACCAACATGAGTGAGGAGTGGCGTCATGTTTAAACGAATTGATACAATTTTTCTACCTGTTTCTGATACACATGCTTCGATTAAGTGGTATGAAGAAAAGTGCGGATTTCGATTGCGTTGGCACGATGTCGAAAATGGCTATGCGGCGCTAGATATCGGAAATGGTGAAACAGCCTTTACATTAGTTAATACCGATCATTTTGGAAATGAAAAGCCTGCCGATCACGAATGGTTCAATTTCTACACATCGGATATTCATCAAACACATCAACGTTTGCTTGATGCGGGGGTCGAAGCAACACCTGTTCAAAGCGGTGGTAAAGTGGAGTTTTTTCAATTTAAAGATTTAGACGGAAATCTTTTAGGTGTTTGCTCATTTGAAGAAGATGCAGCATAATCCAAAGAAAATCTTAATCGTTGGGTCGAGTGGTGCTGGAAAATCGACTTTAGCAAAAGAACTATCTGTAAAATGGAATGTGCCAGTTATCCATTTGGATGTGATATATTGGCAACCTGGTTGGGTAGCACTTCCAAAAAAAGAATTTATCGCGCAGCTAGAGAAAACATTGCAAAACCCAGAATGGATCATTGACGGAAATTTTGACTCTACACTAGAATATCGATTGCAATACGCCGATACAATTATCTATTTGGACTATTCCAAGTACGTGTGTCTCTATCGAGCGTTTAAGCGAGTTTGGAAGTATCGAGGTAAAACCCGTCCGGATATGGGAAAAGAGTGCCCAGAAAAAATGGATATAGAATTTTTTCAATGGATTTGGCGGTTTCCAAAGGACATTCGACCGAAAATGATGTCTCGATTAGCAAAAAGCAATGCAACTGTTTATATGTTTCTAAGCCCAAAAGAAACTAAAAACTGGTTGCAAACTCAAAGAAAAGCGACGGAATAACGAGAATCTACTCGTAACTCCGCCGCTTTTTTATTTGTCAAAAATATCTACTCTTTCAAATTACTATACACAACCAAGCGTTCCTCATACCCACCGTTTGAATAATCTCCCGTGCACGTGATTAAGTTTAAACTACTTCCGTATTTAAACCCGAAAATCTCATCGAGCGGTGCTTCATCAACAGGATACGATTTTACACGATCTACCACAAAGATTTTCTCATTTCCTTGCTCGTCGGAGACAATGATTTCATCTCCATTTTGTAGCTCTTTCAGATCGTAAAATACTGCGGGTCCTTTTTTGCCATCTACATGACCAGCAATTACAGCATTACCGGCAGCCCCAGGCATGTACCCTTTGTCGTACCAGCCAGTTGTGATCACGCTATTTGGTACATCCATTTCCCCTTTTTTGTTCACACCGTAGCCTTCGACGGGTGCGTCCACATTTATTGCGGGAATCGTTAAGTTCGATGGGGTGATTCCTTGTCTGTCGTCTTGAATAATCTTATCCGAAGATAATGTTTCATTTCCAATCGCAAGTGTAATGGGGGCAGTTTCTGCTGATTCTATTGGTGCTTTCTTTGCCCCGTTCTCTTCTTGCGAAGCGGAAGGCATCGATTGACACCCTGCTAACAATAAAGCAGAGATGCCAATCAAAGCAAGTTTCTTCCTCACTATTTACGCCTCGTTAGAACGACGACGTAGGGAATATGCTCCACCCATCGAAGCAGCAAGTAACCCACCTAATAAGAACCATTCATATGGAAATGCATCTTCGTTCGCAGTTCCACCCATACCAGTTTTCGGCATTCCTTCTGGCATTGAGCTACCAGCAAATTTATCTGGGAATTGGTCGACAATTGCACCTGATAACGCTTCAGAAGGCATTAACATGTGTGCATATGACTCGCGTAACGCAGAATATGCAGTTTCGTAATCTCCAGCTACATAACTATCGAATGCATTAAGCAATTGATCCACATGTTCCGTTAAGCCAGCCTCTAAATCAGCAGCAGGTAAACGATCTTCCGTTGCTGTCGCTAAGAATGCAGCTTGATCGGTAATGTAACCATCTAATTCTTTTTTCGCAGCGTCTTTTCCAGCTTGATCATCATTAGCAGTTGCTGTCACATAATCGACGAAATAACCGATATGTGATTTCCAAATTTCTTTAAATGCTTCTCCGCCTTCTTCACCATAAACAGAAGCGACTGCAGCAGATAACTCATCTGCGTTCGCTAAAAGAGCGGCTGCCGAAGCATCAAAGTCAGGATCACCATCTACTCCGTTTTGCATCGCCATTACTGCAAGTCCTGCATGTTCTGTGAAAACACGGTCAAGTGATGCACGTAAATCAGCTGCTGGAGTGACTGCTTTTGAGTTCTCAAACTTGTCAGGGAATTGATCGGTAATAGCTGTCGCAACACTAGCTGCAACCATTCTCATATGATCAATAGCTTCTCGCTCGTTCATATAAGATGTTTCATAATCTCCCGCAACATAGCTATCAAAAGCCCAAATCAATTGGTCTACATGCATTTTTAATCCAGCTTCTAAATCTGCTGCTTTCAAACGACCTTCTGTTGCCGTTTCTAAAAATGCTGCTTGTTCGGTACGATAGCTGTCCAAGTTCGCTAGCGCTTCTTTTTTCGCTGCTTCATCCTTCGCTCCAGTAGCAGTTACGTAATCGACAAAGTATCCAATATGTGAATTCCAAATTTCTTTAAATTGTGCGCCTGCGTCGTCTCCATAAACCGAAGAGATTGCTGCTGTTAAATCATCTGTATTAGCACTTAAGGCCGCTGCAGCTTGATCAAAATCTTCCGCACCATCTGCTCCTTTTTTCAACACTTCAGTCGCTAAAAACGCATGCTCTGTAAATAGATGCCCTAAAGCAGAACGTAATTCGGAAGCTGGACTAGAAACATTTGTTTCCGATCCCATTGAATTGTGATCCTCTGCAAACACCATCGTTGGCACTAGTAGACTTAAAGATAAAGATGACATTAAAATCGTTTTTTTGTTCATGTGAATCGCTCCTTTTAAATTAGTTTGAATTTTCATTACACCAAGCTAACGGAGCGGATTGCAAAATGGATCACATTTTTTTAAAAAAAGTTGTCCATTCAATGTGTAACGAAATAGAATCCTCGTCACAGCAAGGTTTCACTACGACAGTTTTTAAAACTGCAAATTCTTTTTTGGCTAATAAAAAGACTGTGCAAGCTCCAAATATGGAATACTCACACAGTCTGATAGGGTGGCAACTACTTTGTACTTTTTATTTAAAGATCAGAAGCAAGCAATACTTCACCAAGCGGCTTCTCACTGTCTTTGTTCGGTTCATGAGAAACGGCAATTTGGCTCCAATCTTTGTTCATGTTTTCCGGAAGTGTAAAGACCATTGTGCCGTTTTCGGAAGTTGTTTGGAAAGAACCAGCTCGCTTTGGTCCATCTTCATCGATTAACCACACTTGGAAAACTTCTTCATTCGATAATTGTGGAAGTGAATTCGCAGTCACAACCATTTGTACTTCTTCACCGTGTTTCACCATCGATGCGGTCCCTGTTACATCTCCAGTCGTAGAAGAAAGTTGGACATACGCTAACAACTCATCTACCGTTTCTTGAGAAGTTGCAAGCTCATCCGTTTGTTTACTTACTATAGAAGCTAAAAAGATATTTGCCCCTATAGATAATAAGAGTGCAGCGGCGATGAAAGGCATCCATTTGACGGAAGGCTTTTTAGGAATTGGTTTGTTATTCACGACCACCATTTCTTCTTCTTTATCATCTACAATGTTTGAGAGAATTCGATCTTTCATTCCATTTGGAGGAAGGACGGTGTCAACCGCATAAGGAAGATCATCCGCTAAAAGTTGCCATTCAGCAAGCTCTTCTTGGCACGATGGGCAATGCTGTAAATGTTCTTCAAATTGCGCTTTTTCTATATCATTCAATTGTCCATTGAAATAATCAATTAATGTTTCACATGTTTGTCGTTCCATCTTGCAAGATCCCCCTTTCTCCATGAAGTTTCTTCTTGAGATGTCCTAAGGCTAATCGTATACGGCTTTTTACCGTTCCGAGTGGTATGTCTAATTTCGTCGCAATGACGTCTTGGGAAAGTCCTTGGAAATAAAAGAGTTCCACTATTTTTTGTTGATCTTCTTTTAATTCAGCAATAGCAGTACGAATGGTCGACTGCTTTTCTCTCCACTCCACAAAGTGTTCCGGAATTTCTTCCTTTGCATCAATCACTTGCACTTGTTCTGAGTCGTGTTCCATATAAGCGACTTCGTTTTGTCGCGATTTCTTTCGGTGAAAATCGAGGGAAGTATTACGTACCATCGTTAATAACCAAGAGGAAAACTTTCCTTTTTCAGGGGAATATGGAGCGTGCTCACGCCACAGCTTCATAAATACATCTTGTACAACATCTTCTGCATGTTTCGCATCACCTGTCATTCGATACGCAAACGAATAGAGAAGTCTTTCGTATTGATCATATAGAATTTCAAGCGCTTCTTTATCACGCTTTAATAATCGCAGATATACGTCATAATCGTTTTGTCGATCCATAGAAACCTCCTTGTGTCCCTTTATTAAAAATAATCATACAGGAGGGAGTAACTAGATACAATTATCCGTATAGAAAGTAAACGTATCGAAGAAGAAAATGGATCACTTTTTTTCAAAAAAGTTTTCAAAGTTCAAGATTATAATAGTAAACTAATTTAATAACAAGAGAGGAGTGTTGATGAATGCTCTACCGAAAAATTGACTCTGCCAACGAAATGTTCCAGTTGGCGAAAGATATACTGCAGAAGCGGGAAGATTTGTATAGCTTGTTTGCTGGCGTATTAAATGGTATTCAAGAAGGAAAATATTCGGAGTACCACTTAGGATGTATTGAAGAAGAAGGTGAAATACTTGCATTCTTTCAAATGACACCACCACATCCATTACATATGATTATTATTGAAGACTCGCAAAACGAGAAACTTTTACAGACCGCTGTAGACTATTTCGTGGATCATACATGGAAAGTATTTTCCGTCATTGGGGAAGAACCGTATGTCTCCACTTTTGCAAAACTATATGCTCTCAAAACGAAGCAAGAAACGACAGTATTAATGGAGCAAGGATTTTATCGAATAGATCACATCGAAGACAACTTAGTGATGGCAGAAGGAAAACTAGAAGTTGCAACTTCAGAAGACCAAAAACTGATTGAAACATGGTATACATTTTTTGAACAAGATACAGGACTTCCAGTCTCTAGTTCAGAAGATGCGAGAAATAAGGTGAAGCTGTTTATTAGCAATGAAGAAGTATTTAAATGGATTGTAAATGGTGAGACGGTCGCAGTTGCTAAAAAATCACGTCCTTCTGCAAATGGGATTACTGTATCGTTTGTATTTACACCAAAAAAGCATCGTAAAAAGGGCTATGCTAGAACGTTAGTGGCAAAAGTGACGGAAGAATTGTTGCGAGACTATCGATTTTGCGTTTTATTCACCGATCTTTCGAACCCAACTTCCAACAAAATTTATCAAGAAATTGGCTATCGAAAAATAGCAGATACACGACATTTAGGATTCCAATAAAAAGTATACTCGCGATGACAAACCATGTATGGAATGTTATCGCGAGTTTTTCGTTTGTGCATATTAAGTGGAAAAGAGGAATGTGCTGCATGTGAGGTGAAATAGTAGAAGTGAAGCGCTTAAAACAGAAATAATAGGGTAGAGGGTAAGAAAGGAAAAGTATGCAGGTTTAAGGGGGGGATGGCTTGATTGAATTTACAGATGTGACGAAACGTTTTTCGGATGGGACTGTTGCGATTGATCGCTTAACGTTGAAGTTATTGCCAGGAAAATTGACTGCAATCATCGGGCCAAGTGGATGTGGTAAAACGACTTTAATGAAAATGATTAATCGACTAGAGGAACCGACGAACGGGAAAGTGGAAATCGATGGAGAAGATGTGAAAACAAAAAGTGCGGTGGATTTGCGCAGGTCCATTGGATATGTCATTCAACGAATCGGCTTGTTTCCGCATATGACGATTGAGAAAAATGCAGGACTAGTTCCTTCCCTGCAAGGATGGTCCAAGGAGAAAAAACGACAACGAATTGAAGAGCTAATGACGCTTGTCGGACTTGACCCTGCCATTTTTTTAAACCGCTATCCACTAGAATTAAGTGGGGGTCAGCAACAACGAGTTGGCGTTGTCCGAGCGCTTGCAAGTGACCCGAATATCTTACTAATGGATGAACCATTTAGTGCGCTTGATCCACTTAGTCGGGAACAATTACAAATGGAGATGAAAGACCTACAGCAACGAATACATAAAACCATTGTATTTGTCACACATGATATGGATGAAGCGCTGCGGATAGCAGACTGCATTGTGGTGATGCGGAGCGGAAAAATTGAACAAGTGGGGACCCCGGACGAAATTATTCATTCTCCAGCAAACGATTTTGTCCGTCAGTTTATCGGATCGGAACGATTGAAGAATCAGCGTCAATTTTCACAGATTCTCTTGCGAGATCTAACGGAATTTTATTCCCAAACTCCAAAAGAGACTGTCTCTGCCATGATTTCAGAAGATGCTTCTGTGAAAGAGGCGGTTACATTACTCCAATCTGCTGATACTGTTGAAATAAAAAGAGGCGAATCGACTGTCGGGTTTCTTACCCAACAAGACATACTAAACGCGATGTTACGTGAAGAAGAAGGTGCGAAGGCATGAGTAGTTTTATCGAAACAGTTCAAAGTCGCTCGGATCTAATACAGTCTGCTTTTTTAGAACATCTGTATATTTCCTTTATCGCACTTGCAGTTGGAATTGCGATTTCACTGCCTCTTGGGATTGTCATTGCGCGGTATCGAAAAATAGCAGAACCGATTATAGGTATTACTGCAATCTTTCAAACCATACCAAGCCTTGCGCTCTTCGGATTTCTAGTCCCCATTATGGGAATCGGCACGCAAACTGCCTTAATTGCCCTTATTATTTATGCACTGTTACCGATTTTGCGAAACACGTATACCGGAATTAAAGGAGTCGATTCTTCCATTATCGAAGCAGGAAAAGGGATGGGGATGACCCAATCGCAAATTTTACGACAAATTGAATTGCCACTCGCTCTGCCGTTTATCATGGCAGGCATACGGACCGCAACGGTTTTGACGGTCGGCATTGCCACACTAGCCACTTTTGTAGGAGCAGGTGGACTAGGAGACGTTATTTATCGTGGTCTTCAGTCGTATAATAACGAGCTCGTATTAGCCGGTGCGTTGCCAGTAGCACTCTTAGCCATAGCTTTTGACTTTATTCTCAAGTGGATTGAGAAACGAACAACACCTAAAGGAATGACAATTGACTAATTGGGAGGAAATAAGATGAAAAAAGCGTTAGTAGGAATGGGGTTAGCAGCAACATTACTTTTAAGTGCATGTGGAGATGGAGGAAACAGTTCAGGAGATGCAAGTGAACCGATTGTGGTGAGCGGAAAGCCATGGACAGAACAATATATCCTTCCATACATTTTAGGCATGTATATTGAAGAGAAAACCGATTATGAAGTGGAATATAAAGATGGACTAGGGGAAGTGGCAATTTTAACTCCAGCAATCGAAAATGGGGATATTGATGTCTATGTGGAATATACAGGGACAGGTCTCCAATCCGTATTAGAAGAAGAACTGGAGCTTGGAGAAAGTTCAGATAGCGTCTTGAAACGAGTACGTGAAGGATATGAGGACAAATTCAATGTAACGTGGTTAGAGCCGTTAGGATTTGAAAACACCTACACATTAGCGTATTCAAAAGACAGTGGGTACGATGCAGAAACGTATTCGGATTTAGTGGAAATTTCGAAGCAAGAGGAAATGGTTTTTGGCGCACCACATGCCTTTTACGAACGTCCAGGGGATGGATACGAAGGCATGATCGCGACTTATCCGTTTACATTTTCTGAAACCGAAAGTCTAGATCCAAATGTTATGTACGAAGCATTGAAACAAGGTGATGTTGATGTGATTCCAGCATTTACTACTGATGGTCGCATCGAACGATTCGATTTACAAACAACAAAGGATGACAAAGGATTTTTCCCGAAATATGATGCAGCACCTGTCGTGCGAATGGAAGCTCTAGAAACTTACCCTGAGTTAGAAGACACATTAAATGAACTTGCAGGGAAAATCACCGAAAAAGAAATGCAACAAATGAATGCACGAGTAGATATTGATGGAGAAAAAGCGGAAGATGTTGCGCGAGACTTTTTAGTGGGAAAAGGTCTTATCTCTGAATAACAAGCGAAAAAGCCATTCCTTTCCGACTTTTCGGAAGAGAATGGCTTGTTGTTTGAAAAATGATAACAGGGGGAGATATTAATTCTCGATCTTCGCTTTGTCGATTTCACGGTATTCATAAATGAAGGGAAGTAGTGTCTGGTACCAAATTTGATAGCCTTTATCATTTGGATGGATTCCGTCTTTTAATGTAGAAGAAATGGCAATTTGATGTTTTTCCATATACTGCTTCATATGTGCATGACTATTAAAGTACACATACCCCTGGTTCATTAAAAAAAGTGACGTTTCTTCGATATAATCTTCAAATGAGTATCCTAATTCGTTAATCTTTGGTCCGAATTTATTCTCCACACAAGGATTTGGAGATAAAAACACCAGATATGTAGTTGGTAACTGCGCTTGATAATAATCGTGTAGTTGTTTTAGCGAGTCGAGAGTTTCTTTCATCGGTACATTTTTGTTGTGATTATTTATCACAGAAGTTTCGATAAACAGAACATCTGGTTGGTAGGCAATAATTGGTTCTGTTACCGCTTTTTCTAAAATTCGAACGGACGTATACCCTGAATGACCATGATTAGCAATGCTTACATTACGAAGAGATGGATCAGATAAGCGGAGGTGTGATTCTAATAGTCCTCTCCAGGATTTAGATGGATGACTAGCACCAGAGCCTTTTGTTACACTACTACCAGTAACGGCTAGTTTCACATTGCCATATTGTTTTTGAATTGCGAGTAAATGATGATAGATACTTTCTTCTGATTGATCGAGTGTCTTTCGCTCATTTTGGGTCGCAATTGCTTCGTCTTGTTTTGTCAAACTGCGGGAATAAAAGACAACTAATACACCAGCTAATAGCCATATGAGCCATTTCCATTTTTCCATTGGGAATCGTCCTTTCAGGGTTGTTTTTCTAGTATATCAAATGGAAAATACATTCGACATATACAGGAGTGAAAATGTGAAATTTGAAGCATTATCAAGAGAATTTTATCAAAAACCAACGTTAGAACTTAGTTCAAATTTAATAGGCACTTATTTAGTGCATGAACATTCGAGTGGCACACTTGCTGTCAAAATTGTGGAAGTAGAAGCGTATTTAGGTGCAGTGGACCGTGCAGCGCATAGCTTTGGCAACCGTCGAACAAAACGGACAGAAGTTATGTTTGGTGGAGCAGGTAGTGTCTACATGTATCAGATGCATCGGCAAGTGTTAATGAATGTCGTTAGTGGTCCAGAAGGTACTCCTGAGGCGATTTTAATTCGAGCTGGGGAACCCATCTTAGGGGAATCATTGATGCAAGAATTTCGCGATGGACGAAAAAAGCTGGAATGGACAAATGGGCCAGGAAAGTTAAGCAAAGCTCTAGATGTTTCCATGGAATACTATGGACACAAATGGTGGGAGCAACCACTCTATATTGCAAAAGGGGAATCTGTACAGTCAATTGAAACTGGTCCGAGAGTGGGCATCGGAAATAGTTTAGAAGCGGTTCATTATCCATATCGTTTTTTCGAAAAAGATAATCCGTATGTGTCCAAGTTTCGTCCATAGGTTTACTTTTTCTTCCTTGTGGAAAACAGAGATAGACTAAAATATTGAGGAGATGACAACATGGCGAAAATTGCAACTTTGATTACAGATATGTTTGAAGATGTAGAATTTACAGGTCCCTCCGATGCATTAAATGAAGCTGGACACGAAGTATTTACGATTGAAAAAGAAGCTGGTAAAGAAGTAAAAGGTAAACAAGGCGAAGCAGTAATTAAAATAGATTACGGCATTGATGACGTAAATCCTTCAGATTTTGACGCGCTACTGTTACCGGGAGGGTTTTCTCCAGATCAGTTACGCGGAGACGAGCGTTTCGTTTCATTCGCAAAAGCATTTATGGATGAGAAAAAACCAGTATTTGCGATTTGTCATGGACCACAACTATTAATTACCGCGAAAGCGTTAGAAGGTCGAAAAGCAACGGGATTCAAATCGATTAAACAAGACTTGATATACGCCGGTGCAGACTATCATGATGAAGAGGTTCTCGTATGCCAAAATCAATTGGTGACTAGTAGACAACCCGATGATATTCCTGCTTTTAATCGTGAGTCATTAAAATTACTAGAAAAGTTATGAGGAAGACCCTTGAAAAAGGGTTTTTTATTTTGTCGAATAAAGCTAAAATAACGGTAGAAAGAACGGGTAACAAAAAGGAGAGCAAAAGGGGTATGGAACAATCTAAAGGGGAAGTTCACCAGATACAGGAGATGTTTGAGTATTTACATCAGCATCCAGAAGTAAGTTGGAAAGAAATTGCGACAACTAATTACATAAGCAACCAAGTGGAGTTGCTAGGACTAACACCTGTGCAATTTGCGGACTGTACTGGGTTATATGTTGATACTGGAGAAGGAGAATTAGTTGCCGGAATTCGTACCGATATGGATGCACTTTGGCAAGAAGTAGAAGGCACATTTCAAGCGAATCATTCTTGTGGCCACGACGCCCATATGACAATTGTCTTTGGTACGCTAAAAAAACTAATCGAGAATGACGAGCAGTTGCCATTTCGTCTGCGTTTCATCTTTCAACCAGCTGAAGAAACAGGTCAAGGTGCGCTCAAGTTAATCGAGCACGGGGTTGTAAGCAACCTGCACTATCTGTTTGGACTGCATTTGCGTCCGGTCCAAGAATTGCCGTTTGGTAAAGCATCTGCATCCATCGATCATGGGGCATCTATCATGATAAAAGGAACAATAGCTGGCACAGACGCTCATGCAGCTAGACCTCATCTTGGCATCAATTCTATCGAAGTCGCGACTTCCATCGTCCAGCATCTAGAAGCGATACGACTAGATCCGATGGAACCTTTTTCCGTGAAAATGACACAGTTACTCGCGGGTAGCGAGACGGGAAATATCATTCCAGGAAAAGCGGTCTTTACGTTAGATTTACGTGCACAATCGAATGCGATTATGCAAACGCTTGAAATGAAAACATTCCAAGCTCTTCGTTTAGTAGAAGAACAATACGGTGCCACAATAGACTATTCCATACATACAAATTTAGTAGCAGCAAGACCTCATCCCGAAGCAAAAGCAATCGTTGAAAAAGCAATTCACAACGTGTTGGGTGCTGAAAACTGTGTACAAGAATTGATCACCCCTGGTGGGGAAGACTTTCATTTCTATGCAGAACATAACACAGAACTCAAGACAACAATGATCGGATTAGGATGCGACTTATCACCAGGTTTGCACCATCCTGACATGACATTTAATCACGAAGCGCTGCAATACGGCGTTGAACTAGTTTATGAAACGATTCAGGAATTAAAGAAAACGTGGATAGCCAAGTAAGATAAAGGATCCGATAAAAGGAACATTTTTAAGCAGTAAAGTGTCTAGATAGTGATGCCGTGAGTGAAAAATACTCATGGCATTTTTACATTCTTTACTTTCAAAAAGTATGAACGCCAATAGAATGGCCATAAGCGCTTATAGAATGGAATTTGCGCTAATAGTTGGATGTTTTTCGCTTATAGAACTCGGTTTTGCGCTTATAGAAGCTAAAACTTAATGCTATTCAGGCTTTTATCACATTTCTTTGATCCTACATTTCAACTAACGTGCAAGGATCTCAGGGAGATCTCTAAGGCAAGCGGCAATACTTTAATCAATTCATGCATGTGGATTGTATGCCAACAAAATATGCAGCTTCTTCACTATAGATGTAGTAAAAAATACTATTACCTCTTGAATGCATAAGCATTTGCTTATATAATAAAATTGTCAAACATATAAGGAGTTGCTTATGAATTATATGCAAGCAGATCAAGTCTTAAAAGCGTTAGCGGATACGACGAGATTAAAAATCGTTAAATATTTGTCCACATCTGAATTGTGTGTATGTGAGTTAACAGAGTTGCTACATATGTCACAGCCAGCAGTCAGTCAGCATATGAAAAAGTTGAAGGATGCGGGACTCGTGAAAGAACGGAAACAGGGTAGATGGACAATTTGGCAGTTAGAGGAGATGCACGATGAAAAAGCGTTTATTCTCCAGCTGATTCATGAACTTCCTACTCCTGAAAGAACATTGGAGCATCTCGTTGCAGAAGGTAAAAAAGTATCTTGTACTAGTTAAGATAATGGAGGATTGACATTGGACATTATTATCGCAGGAGGAATTTTTCTCCTCACGCTCCTTTTTGTTATTTGGCAACCGAGAGGTTTGTCCATTGGGTGGTCAGCAGTTGGAGGAGCGATTGTAGCTCTACTCTTTGGAGTAGTAGATTTTACGGACGTACTCGACGTTACATCGATCGTATGGAATGCGACCTTTACGTTTATCGCACTTATCATTATTTCCCTACTGCTAGATGAAATTGGGTTTTTTGAGTGGGCAGCTTTGCATATGGCGAAATTATCCCATGGCAGTGGGTATCGTATGTTTTTTTACGTTTTGTTATTAGGAATGCTCGTTTCGGCATTCTTTGCGAACGATGGGGCAGCACTTATATTAACCCCGATTGTTCTGGCGATGGTACGAGCATTAGATTTAAAAGATCGAATGATTTTACCGTTTATCATGGCTTCGGGATTCATTGCCGATACAACTTCACTACCATTTGTTATTAGTAACTTAGTGAACATCGTTTCGGCTGATTATTTTGGAATTGGATTTTTGGAATACGCCTCTAGAATGATTGTGCCAAATTTGTTTAGCTTTGGTGCGAGTGTTCTCGTTTTATTTATTTATTTCCGTCGTGTCATTCCAAAAACGGTAGAGGTAGAGAAACTAGCAAATCCTTCTTCCGCGATTAAAGACCTACGTCTTTTTCGCTTGTCATGGCTTTTGTTAACGGTTTTACTAATCGCTTATTTTTTAAGTGAGTTTTTAGCCATTCCTGTATCGTTTGTTGCAGCCGCTATTGCACTTCTTTTTTTATTCCTAGCGAGAAAGAGTCCAGCAGTTCATACAAAAGCAGTGGTAAAGGGAGCACCTTGGGCCATTGTCTTCTTTTCCATCGGAATGTATGTTGTTGTCTACGGTTTACGAAATGTGGGACTCACAGATTTTCTTACAGTATTAATTGACTGGACAGCATCCCACGGATTGTACGCTGCAACAGTAGGAATGGGCTTTATCGCGGCAGTTTTGTCGTCGGTAATGAATAATATGCCAACGGTCATGATTGATGCCATCGCCATTGCGGATACCCAAACAGTGGGTACCATCCGAGAGTCACTCATTTATGCGAATATCATTGGGTCTGATTTAGGACCCAAAATGACGCCTATAGGGTCTCTTGCTACATTATTATGGCTACATGTATTGAAACAAAAAGGTGTCGACATTTCATGGGGATATTATTTTAAAGTCGGCATTGTTTTAACGATCCCAACCCTTTTTATCACATTAACAGGATTATATTTGTGGCTACTCCTTATTTCAGCTTAGGTGTAGCTCAATTAGAAGGAGTGAAAGAACATGACGAAAAAAAGTATCTATTTTTTATGTACAGGTAATTCCTGTCGTTCACAAATGGCAGAGGGATTTGGAAAAAAATATTTGAGTGATCGATTTGATGTTTATTCTGCGGGAATTGAAGCACATGGGTTAAACCCGAATGCGGTCAAAGTGATGGCGGAAGCGGGAGTGGATATTGCGAATCAAACGTCTGATATTATCGACATGGAACTTCTGAAGAACGCAGATTATGCAGTTACACTTTGTGGGGATGCAAACGATAAATGTCCAGTGACTCCACCTAATGTAATAAGATGGCATTGGGGATTTGAAGATCCTGCGAAAGCGACTGGATCGGAAGAAGAAAAGTGGAACACATTCGTGCGTGTGCGTGATGAAATAGAAGCCCGAATTCTCGCATTTTCAGAGACGGGTAAATAAAAAAATAAACAAAAGCCTACTAACAAAGGATACATGTCATTCATGTTCTTCCCTTTGTAGTAGGCTTTTTTTACTTAATTAAAATTTTCCCCATATAAAGTTCATCATGAAGGGTATTGTCTATCAACATCGACTCTCTGCGTAATCCTTCTTGTTCAAAACCAGTGTGTTTGTAAAGAGCAATGGCTGCATCGTTGGTTGCTATCACAGTAAGCTCTAATCTATGGACACCTTGTGATGATGCAAATGATTCGGCGTGTTTGATTAAAGCGGTAGCAATTCCTTTTCGTTGGAATTCTTGCTTCACTCCTAAAAATAAGGACGCTCGATGCTTCGCACGCGGTGCACTATTTCCTAACAGAAGTAAGAAACCGGCATAGTTTCCATCGGAAATGGCAACAAACATTGCGGAATTTTCCATTTTACGCCATTCCATGATCCGTTTTCGCATCGCTTGTACGCTTAATTTTCGTTCGTCTTTTCCGTACAATAAAAAATCAGATTCGGCCTCGATTGTCATTTGCAACTCAATGATGGAACGGGCATCTTCCACATCAACTTGTCGGATGATGAGGATATGATGATCACTGGTCGAATCGGTTGTGACTGGCTTCGCTTCATTTACAAACGTGATTGTATTCCCTAAGTCTACTTTCTCTACCACATACCCCTGGTTCGTCCAAGCAACATAATGCAGCGCTGGAGGTTTTGTTTTTTTCCACCAACTGCTATTAAGATAGGCAGCGTTTGGGAGCTGTTGTCCCATTATATTCTCGATTTCCTGAAAACGTAAAGTGACGGACGGTAATGTACATTGGGAAAAATACATTTCTAATGGTAAGTATTTCTTATCCGCTTTCATTGCGTGATTAAACCTCGATTCTAAACTTTCAATTACTAAAGTAGTATAAATGTATTATACAATAATTTATTATACACTTCTTTCTACTCATTTAAAAGAGATTTAACCATTTCTTTCTACATAAATTACTTCCACCTATTTATCAATTAGTTGACAAACTAACTGCTGGTCCAAAGAACTCAAGGTGAATTTTTTCTTCTTCAACACCTAATTGAGCTAAGTGTTTTGTCATAATTTCTAAGAATGGAACAGGCCCACATAAATAGATGTCACTGTTTTTTAACATATTTTCTTCTATAAATTCTGGTGTAATGTAGCCATTTGGCTCGTCAGAGAATAACGTACAGTTCGTTGTATCATGGATGTTGCGCATATGATCTTTTATTTCCAAATCAAACGCTTGTGTTTGTTTGTTGCGAGTACCGTGTAAAAATGATACTGGGCGTGATGGTTGATGATTCGCAATATACCCAAGCATACTCATGAAAGGCGTGATTCCTACTCCTCCGCTTATAAAAGTCACTGGGGACATAGCTTCTGTATCTAATACGAAATCGCCTGCTGGGGCACTAATTTCGATCGTATCACCAGCTTGAACATGATCGTGCAAATACGTACTAACTGTTCCAAATGGTTCTCTGTCTGCTTCTTTTTTCACAGAGATACGGTAATAATTTTCGTTAGGTGCAGCTGAAAGACTGTATTGGCGATTTGCCGTGTATTCCTTACCTGGGATAGAAACTCGAACCGTAATGTATTGACCGGGTTGGAAAGGAGGTAATGTTGAACCATCAGCAGCTTCTAAATAGAAGGATGTAATTACACTACTTTCTCTCACTTTGCGAACGACTTTGAAGTCTTTAAAACCGTCCCATCCAGCCGGTTGTTCCGCAGCTTTTGTATACATTTCCTTTTCAACGGAAATGAAAACACTTGCAATGACACCGTAAGCTTGTTCCCATGCGGATAAAATTTCAGGAGTAGCAGCATCACCAAGCACTTCTTTGATTGCCCCAAGCAAATGTTCTCCAACGATTGGGTAGTGTTCCTCTTTAACTCCTAATGAACGGTGCTTATGAGCAATTTGCTTCACTGCAGGTAATAAAGCTTCCAATTGATCAATGTGAAGTGCTGCAGCATACACCGTATTTGCAAGCGCTGTTTGTTGACGTCCTTGCGACTGATTCGCGTGATTAAAAATATTTAATAGTTCTGGATGAGCGGAAAATAAATTCTTATAAAACACTTTCGTAATATCCGTACCATGTACAGCTAATACAGGAACAGTAGATTTAATAACGTCGATCGTTTGAGTAGATAACATTGTAAAACTTCCCTTCGTTTTGGATACCTTCACCTTACTCCCCTAATTTTCTTAAAGCAATATATAAAATACATCTTTAAAAAATCCGACACATTTCTTTCACGGAAAAGACATAATCGCTATAATGGACAAGTAGAAAGTAAGGTGACAAGATGCGTTTAACAATGTACTCCGACTTTTCATTGCGTGTACTGATGTACGTTGGCACAAAAGAGTCGGGAGAGCTATCCACGATTCGCGAAATATCCGAAGCGTATGGAATTTCTAAAAATCATTTAATGAAAGTAACGTATGATCTTGCGAAGCTAGGGTATATTCATTCCACACGTGGAAGAGGCGGCGGCATACGTTTAGCGATTCAACCGAAAGAAATTAATATTGGCAAACTAATTAGACAAACAGAAGATGATTTCTATTTAGTAGAATGTTTTGATTGTGCAAGAAACAAGTGCGTAATTACACCTGTGTGTTATTTAAAAGGGATACTTGCACAAGCATTGCGTGCCTATTTAGCTGTATTAGACGGATATACACTTGAGGATTTGTTGGAAAACAAAGCTGAACTCCGTTCTATATTAGTAGCACCCACAAACACGACCGATTCATCATTTGAAAATCAGGAGGAAGAATAACATGACTATTTTTGTAACAGGACATAAAAACCCGGATACCGATTCCATTTCGTCTGCCATTGTCTACGCTTATTTAAAACAACAACTAGGAATGGACGCACAAGCAATTCGTTTAGGGGAAGTACAAGATGAAACAGCATTCGCGCTTTCAACATTTGGTTTTGAAGCACCTCAATTCGTCGAGAAAGCTGGAGAAGCAGAATTAATCCTAGTCGATCACAACGAGTTCCAACAAAGTATCGATGGAATAGAAGATGCTCGCATCTTAGAAGTAGTCGATCATCACAGAGTAGCTAATTTTGAAACAGCTGATCCTTTATATATGCGTGTTGAACCTGTCGGATGTACCGCAACGATCTTACTGAAATTATTCAAAGAAAATAATGTCGAAATTCCAGCAAATATTGCTGGTCTGATGTTATCTGCGATTATTTCTGACTCGTTATTATTCAAATCTCCTACATGCACGGAACAAGATATTGCAGCTGCAAAAGAACTAGAAACAATTGCAGGCGTTTCTGCGCAAGAATATGGATTAGACATGTTAAAAGCAGGAGCTGATTTAAGTAAAAAAACGCTAGAAGAGTTGTTGACGCTCGATGCGAAAGAATTCGGGATGGGTGACTATAAAATAGAAATTGCTCAAGTGAATACTGTGGATGTAGAAGATGTCTTATCTCGTCAAGAAGAACTAGAAGCAGCAATTTATCGTAATATTGCAGAGAAAAACTTGGATTTGTTCTTCTTTGTGATTACAGACATTTTAAATAATGATTCCGTAGCAATTGCTTTAGGAAGTCAAGCGACTAAAGCAGAGAAAGCATTTGGAGTTAACTTTGAACAAAATAAGGCACTCCTTAAAGGAGTAGTTTCTCGAAAAAAACAAGTGGTTCCTGTATTAACGGAAGCATTAACGGAAGCGTAAATATGTGGAAAAGCTCTAGAATCTCTAGGGCTTTTTTATGTGGAACGGAACTCACGTGTAAAGTAGGATAAATGTTTTAGGAAACGTAAGTAGTTTGGGTAGTTAAAATAGATCGGGATTAAAAACTTGTATCTCTATTTAATAAAAGATACTAAGAGTCCATCTTCTGTTCCGTTACCACATTTTCATGCATGAGCATTTATCTTGAATTCGAGAGAATGCCATCCTATACTATTTTTTAGAGGTGAAAGTTATGAAAATTGAAATCTGGTCGGACTATGTTTGTCCGTTTTGTTATATAGGAAAAAGACGATTAGAACAAGCGATTGAAAAGAAAGGACTTCAAGATCACGTGGACGTTGTGTTCAAAAGCTATGAGTTGGATATGTCTGCGCCTGCAACATCGGAAGAAACAACATATGAATCACTTGCACGAAAATATCAAACGACTGTGGAAGCCGCAAAACAAATGACGGATGGAGTACGAGAGCAAGCGAAATCTGTTGGTCTCACCTATAATTTCGATGCTATTCGTCCGGCGAATACTCGTGATGCTCATCGTTTAGTGATGTGGGCACAAAAGAATGATCAAGCGAAAGAATTGAGCGAACGACTATTCCATGCTTATTTCATTGATGCTAGGGAAATCGGTCGTAGAGAAGTTTTGCTAGAGATCGTGAAAGAAGCAGGGCTAAACGTAGAAGAAGCGAAAGCAATGCTCGAAACGAAAGAAAACTTGGCGGCAGTTCGAGTGGAAATGCAAGAAGGAATCGAGTTGGGAGTTCGCGGAGTGCCATTTTTTGTGGTGAATGAAAAATACGCGATTTCTGGCGCACAACCAAACGATGTATTTGAAGAAATGTTAGAAAAAGTGGCGGCAGAAGAAGGTATTCAGCGCTCGAAGTTACAGCTTCTTGGCGACACGAATGCGAATGTCTGCTCAGATGACTCTTGTGATATCTAATAAATGAGTTGAAAACAATATACGAAGTGAGCAGATCACTGGAATTCTACACTGCTCACTTTTATACTGTAAGACGTCTTGAAATGAAGAAGTAAAAATTGTCGATAAATTAACCGAAATTGGAGTGTTTGAAATGAATGTTTTAGTTGTAAAAGCAAATAACCGTCCTTCAACAGAAGGAATTTCAAGTAAAATGTATGACGTATTTATGGAAGAAATTTCACAAGCGAAAGATGTAACAGTCAATACGTTTGATGTATTTAAAGAAGATATGCCGTATTTCGGCCAAGATTTCTTTACTGCAATGGGCAAGTCCGCACAAGCTGAGCCATTAAATGACGTGGAACAACGTATTCTTACTGCTTCGAACAAAGCAATGGACGCGTTTATGGAAGCCGATGTCGTAGTGTTTGCCTTCCCACTTTGGAATAAAACCATTCCAGCTGCTTTACAGACGTTTATTGACTATATTTATCGTGCTGGTGTGACATTTAGCTACAATGAGAATGGACCAATCGGATTAGTTCCCGATAAAAAGGCAATCATTTTAAATGCACGTGGAGGCGTCTACTCGACTCCGGAAATGGCACCGAGTGAAATGAGTGTCAACTATATTCGAATGATCATGAATTTCTTTGGAATAAAAGACGTGGAAGAAATTATCATTGAAGGTCATAACCAGTTCCCAGATCGCGCAGAAGAAATCATTGCAGAAGGAATGCGAAAAGTGCAAGAGTCTGCAGCGCGTCTTGCTACTGTTTCTGTATAAGCAAAGGATTACGACTTAGTGTTGTAGAGCGATTGGAATAATCTAAAAGTAAACTATGAAACGACAGGTAAACGTTTCTTGTATAAATTGAAAAGTAACTAGGATTCGAATTCCTAGTTACTTTTTTTGCGTTCAAATGATTTATAACGTGTCCCTTGAAATGTGAGTAATCCGATATCATCGTCAGCTAGCATACCGAATTCTTGGCCACTCAACTGTAGTTCCATTCGATCGCCACTTTGTACTTCGAACGTCACAAAGTAACGAGTACTCGCTGCAGAATCTCCTGTACCCCCTGAAGTTTTCGTCCGCTTTGTCACTACTTCAGCAGGAACAGTCAGGATTGGTGAGCGATTGTTTTTGGACCATTGAGAAATTCCTTTAATGATTGCAAAAAGAATGATTCCAAATACGACAAGGAAAAAGAGTGGAAAGATGATCGAAAATAAAGAGAAAACGTCAAATCCCCCACTACTGTATGGATCTCCGAATTGTTCAAATGGCATATAAATCCCCCCTATCTACTATTACGACATTTCGGTAAAATAGTTTCAATACATTTTTTGGGGGACGACATCGTGATTCGCTATCCAGCACCAGTAAAATTCGGAGATACAATTGGAGTTACTGCACCTTCATCAGGCGTGCCAGAATTTTTACATTCATTAATCCATCAAGCAGTTTCTCAACTAGAGACAAGAGGCTTTCTGGTAAAAATAGGGAAGACAACGTGGACACAAGAGAAAGCAGCTTCAGCACCGAAAGAACTACGTGCAAAAGAATTGAAGGAGATGTGGGAAAACCCATCTATACAAGCCATTATCCCCCCATGGGGAGGAGAAATTCTGCAAGAAATTTTACCACTAATTGATTTCACGGTACTTTCTCCTAAATGGCTCTTAGGTTATTCAGACGTGAGTACGCTGCTGTTTAGTGTAACGGTGAGAGCAGGTATTGCGACAGCTCATGGTACCAATCTAGTGGATTTACGTAGTGATGAATGGGATCCTACAACATCAAAATTTCTCGATGTTTTACAAATGAAAGTGGGTGAATCTCTTATTCAACACTCTTCGGAGAAGTTTCAATCTTCGTGGGATCATACACGTGAAGCAAAACCATATGTTTTTCATTTAACCGAAAAAACACAGTGGAAAACGATAGGCGATGTGCCGATAAGAGTAGAAGGGAGATTGTTAGGAGGTTGCCTCGATACTGTTTGTCATTTATGTGGGACACCGTATGGAGATATAGCTACTTTCCAACAGACATTTATCAAGAATGAACCTATCTTGTGGTACTTCGAAGTGGATGGTTTTAGTGCGACTGATTTTTATCGAACACTTTTACAATTGCAACAAGCCGGATGGTTTCAAAACACTAGTGGCATTTTGTTTGGAAGAACACCAGCTGCACAAGATGTGGAGGATTTTACCGCTGTGGATGCGATGGAGCGTTTACAGCAATCTTTAGATATTCCCATTGCCTATGATGGCGATTTCGGTCATATGCCCCCGCAATGGACACTTGTGAATGGTGCTTTTGCCACTGTAGAGGTAAAGGATTCGAAAGCCAGTCTGCGAATGGAATTTCGCCCATAATGGAAAATAGCATTGACTATTGGGCTAATTTGACTGAAAATACTATAGAAGCAAAGAATACTTATTTTGGAATATAATGACAGATAATTAGGTTATTTTGACGCAATTTGGTAGAAAGGAGTAGAGAGATGTCCAATCGTATTATCCAGGCATATCTATTAATGTCGCTTATTCTATGTATTGTAATTGTAGTGACGATCTGGAACTATCACTCTACGAAAGAATATGTACTTGAAACTGTTCAAAAGGAAACAGAAGAATTACTTTCCAGTTTCACCGATGAGACGAATAAATTTTCCAATGAACGAGTTGCCGAGTTAGAACTTATCGCAGATTATTTAGTATACATAAAGGACGATCAAGAAAAAATCAATTTTCTCGAACAACAGCGTATTAAGATGCCTTTCTTTACATCACTAGGTTTTGTCTATCCGGATGGAAAAGTGCTAGCTGCAGATGGTTCCGTCTTTCAAGTGAATCAGAGAGAATCCTTCGAGCGGGCGTTGCAAGGGGAAGTCGTGTATAGTGATTTGTTTCCGCTTTTCCAAGATCCTAGTCAACAAGTAACAGCTATTCGATTACCAATTCGAGATAACGGAGAAATAATTGGCGTATTATCAGGCGTGATCAACATGGGGAATATACTTGGGAAAATTGCGACGGAGTCTAATTTGCCAGGCACGCTTTATTTATACAAAGATGAGCAGTTAGTTATGTCGACGAAAGACGAATCGATAGAAGAAAAATTAGTCGATGCGGATTGGTTTATTAAACAAATGAATGAAAAGGATAGTGGCCAATTTTTAGTTGATGAAAACGCAGCGCATTATGTCATGTTCCAACGTGCTGGAGCGGACTGGACAGTTGTAGTGGACTCCTTTAGTAATGATCTAGAAGATCAAATTTCACATAACTTCTGGCGTAATACTGCAATTGTTGCGATTACTTTACTCTTCCTTATTGGCATTCTTCTATACATCCGAAGAAATGAAATACGGGAAGAAAATATGCTAAAAATCGATTTACTTACGAACCTACCAAATCGTGTGTTACTTGAAGAAACGCTAAAGAAACGACTCGACCCAGTGAAGTTTGAAAAATTCACGCTGTTCTTTATCAATATTGATCGATTTAAAGAAATTAATGAACGGAACGGCTACCAGCTTGGTGATCGGGTATTGTTTGAAATCAGTAAAAAAATTCAATCGATTGCTGCTAAGGACTGTGTATACCGAGTGGGAGGAGATGAATTTGTCATCCTCTTGGATTCACAAGATCGTGACGAGATGAAGCGATTATCCGATCAAATCGTTCACTTGATGGAAGAACCGATCGTTCTTTCTACATTTGAAAGTTTATGGGTGACGTTAAGCGTTGGAATCCGACTATCTGAACTTGGGGATTGGCCAGATCTAATCATGCAAGATGCTACATTTGCTGTGCAAGAAGCGAAGAAGCTAGGTGGAAATAGAGCAATCTTTTTCTCACAAGAATTAGCGAACCAAAATGAGAGGCATCGGTTAATTGCGAATAATGTTGTACACGCACTGAAAAATAATGAGTACTACATCGTATATCAGCCTATTTATGAACTGGATGCAAAACGAGTAACTAGCTATGAAGCGTTAATTCGTTGGGAATCTCCCTTAATCGGAACAATCGCACCGCTTGATTTCATCCCGTTGTTAGAACAAAATGATCTCATCATTCCAGTTGGAAAGTGGATTATGCAAGAAGTTGTGGGACAAATCGCTGAGTGGGATCGTCAAGGAAAGTCGGGCTTCCACGTAGCGGTGAATATTTCCGTGAAACAAATGATGCATCCTGATTTCATCCCAACGGTGAAAGAAGTTCTCACGGTGTCAGGTATTCAACCACAACGATTGATGTTCGAGATCACGGAATCTGTAGCAGTTCAAAATATTGAACTTGCGAAATTTGCATTGAGAGAATTAAATGAGCTCGGTGTCCAAACCGCTTTAGATGACTTTGGTACGGGGTATTCTTCTCTTTCGATTCTAAAAGAACTGCCGATTGATCATGTGAAAATTGATCGTTCGTTTATCGTGCGAATGGAAACAGAAGGCGATAAATCAGGTATCATTTTGCAAGGTGTTCTTGATATCGTGCGAAATCTCGGAATGACTACCGTAATGGAAGGTGTAGAAACGGAAGCCCAACTATCTGTGATGAAAGAAATGGGCGCACACAAAGTGCAAGGCTACCTGATTGGTCGTCCGATGATTGGTAAACTAGCGATTGATTTACAAGACGAAGAATTTCCGTTCGAATAAATAAAAGAATGTATCCGTTATGATGCCATGAATCCTGTATTCATGGCATTTTTCGTTTGAGAAAAGTGTTCCGCCAATAGAAAGCGTTATACCGCTGATAGAAGGATTAAGGAAATAAAATATGTAGAGCTATCCTATTTTTGAGAAGATACTATTATTCCGGCATACTAGCTGTTCACTCCTTTCATTTAGTACTATTACCTAGCGTATTAAACATAATAAACCCCTTACCTCGAAATGTGAGATAAGGGGTAATGTACATTATTGTGCTGGGTTCGCTTGAATTTCTAAGTTAAGTTTAATGTCTTCTCCGACTAATACTCCGCCAGTTTCTAACGTTTGGTTCCATGTTAAGCCGAAGTCTTTACGGTTGATTTTACCTTCTGCTGTAAAACCGACTACTTCTTGACCCCATGGGTTTGTTCCTTTTCCTTCGTATTCTGCATCGAATGTTACTGGTTTTGTGACATCCTTAATCGTTAAATCACCAGTGATGGTGTAATCAGAATCATTTTTCTTTGTGATGTCTGTTGCAACGAAAGACATTTTCGGGAATGCTTCTACATTGAAGAAGTCTTCTGAACGAAGGTGATTATCACGATCTTCGTTGTTTGTGTTAATACTAGCAACATCGATGTCAAATGCGATGGATGCACCTGTTAAATCGTTTTCGTTCGCTTCAACTTGTGCATCAAATTGATTAAAGTTTCCGCGTACTTTCGATACCATCATGTGTTTTACTGAAAATCCTAGTGTTGAGTGAGCTGGGTCTACGTTCCATTTTTTCATGTTCATTTCCTCCTAATGTGTGTTGGTTAACTTTTTTAATCGTAATGTAAAAGTATCTCGATGTCAATAGTCTTGAATTAAAATATCTTGAATTTAAGATAATAGTGTTAAAATTATTCTTCTAATAATTACCCCAAAAAATTTTTCTTAATCCTCTGAAGTAATAATTATGTTCGTGCCGTTCATATCTTTGAGACTTACAGTGTTTTTGTTCTGCATAAAAGGTACTTCTAACTCCCTAAAATGGTTGGCTAATCGTTCAAGCTCAGAGAGTGTACTTACAATCATGGAGTACTCGACAATTCCTGTACTGGATGGCAATGCAACCTTACGGTGTGACCCTTGCCAAACGTTGACAGCGATGTGATGGTGATAACCACCAGCTGATACAAATTCAGCAGAATTGGGTAATTGAATCATGGAATCCATTCCAAGTACTTCGAGAAAAAAGGTACGTGCCTCTTCTAAATTTACAGTTTGCAAATGTATATGTCCGATTACAGTATCGGATGGAAAGCCGTTCCATGGACGATTCTGATCGAGTGTGTCCATTATTGCCTGAAATTGAATAGGAGCATTTGCGACTGCTAAATCGCCGTTTTCTTGATATTCCCATTCTTCTCGCGAGCGGTCTCGGTAAATTTCAATCCCGTTTCCTTCCGGATCGTGTAAGTAGAATGCTTCTGAGAATAAATGATCCGCCGCACCATCTAATTGTATGCCGCTATTTAATAGATGATGAATGACGTAAGCTAAGTCTTCTCGAGAAGAGACAAGAAATGCGACATGATAGAGTCCTGCCATATGGCGTTCTCGTATCGTAGCATCTGGATCAGCTTGTAAAACGAGAAGTTTGTCACGACCATTGGCGGTAAATATGACCTCCGTCTCTGCCTCTGTTAATACATCAAAGCCAAAAGCGCGAACGTAAAAGTCCTTCATTGCCAAGAGCGATTGTACTCGTAGTGTCAGGTGGCCCATTCGGAGTTGAGGGTCTAATTGAAAGCTCATTATTATTAACTCCTTTCCTTAAAGTTACTTTTCGTAAGTAAATATACAATGGTAATTCAATTACGTCAAGTAATTAAGTTACTCTATTTTACGAAAGTAGGTTTTCGGTGTATACTACTTCTATAAAGAGGTGAGCGGAAATGAGCGAAGTCGAATTATGTCCAAGACTTTCGAAGGCGATGGATTTGATCGGTAAACGGTGGACTGGGTTGATCATTTATCAGTTGTTAGATGGACCTAAGCGATTCAGTGAGATGGAGTCGGCGCTCCCTGTTAGTGGTAGACTTTTGTCGGAACGGTTGAAGGAGCTCGAAAAAGAAGGTGTCGTGGCACGAAAAGTATATGAGGAGGCACCGGTGCGTGTGGAGTATACGTTGACGAGTAAGGGTGAGGGTCTAAAGGCCGCGATTGATGGAATTGAGCAGTGGTCCAAAGTATGGTTATCGTGAATGTTGCTTGTCAAACGATCGTAAACATCGCATACTATGAAAAGAATCGTGAAAGCTGAAAGGGTTTTTGTATGAATAAAGAGCGTTGGATACAAGATTTGGGAACGAAGCTTCCTCAGGATAGTATGATGATGGATGAGCCGCTACATTTGCATACGATGACGAGAATGGGCGGGATTGCCGATTTATATGTGGCTCCAAACACGGAAGAGGAAGCACAATTTGTGGTAAAGTACGCGCATGAGAATGACGTGACGCTTCTACTACTTGGAAATGGTTCCAATATGGTGGTGCGTGACGGTGGGGTGCGTGGCATTGTGTTGAATTTTTCAAAGTTAAACCGTGTGTATATTAACGATTTGCACGTTTATTGCGAAGCTGGAATTGACATTATTGACGTGTCAAAAGCTGCAGCGGTGGAATCGCTTACGGGTCTTGAGTTTGCATGTGGAATTCCAGGATCAATCGGTGGTGCAATGGCGATGAATGCTGGTGCATATGGCGGCGAGATTAAAGACATTATTTATCAGTGCACGGTGTTGACGCCCGAAGGGGAAAAACTTGTGTTAAATAAGGAGCAGCTAGAGCTCGAGTACCGTAAGAGCGCCATCACGAAATACGGTTATTACGTGTTATCGGCAGAATTTATGTTGGAAAAAGGCGAACAACTTGCGATTGATTCGAAGATTGCGGATTTAACGCATTTACGTGAATCGAAGCAACCACTCGAATATCCATCTGCAGGTAGTGTCTTCAAGCGACCTCCTGGTTATTTTGCGGGAAAACTGATACAAGATTGTGATCTGCAAGGCAAAGGCTATGGTGGAGCGGAAGTTTCCACGAAGCACGCAGGGTTTATTGTAAATAAAAATAATGCTACTGCAACGGATTACATCCAAACAATTGACATGGTACGAAGTACGGTCAAAGAAAAGTTTGGAGTAGAGTTAGAATTAGAAGTGAAAATTGTCGGAGAAAATCCGAATGCGTAAGAGTCCTGAAAAGGACTCTTTTTTTTGTGTGGAAATGGATTTCGGTAGAAGGAATGCGTGGTGCATTTATTAGACGGATACTAGTTGCGAGATATTCATTGGAATATATCAAATGGGATGGGATTTTAATACTTGAGTGGCGCTACGAGAGGTACAAGTAACTATAATCGGTGCGATTCGAGAAGAATTGGTGCGATTCGCGAAGAAACATTATATTGTCGAGAATTCTACATTGCAACACACTATTTTGTCGGCAAATAGAGGAATATTTCTCCAGTATAGCGAATTGCTAACGTATACAAGGGGGAATTTTGTGTGAGAAAGAAACGTCGAATAGGGAAGATTTTGTTATGGACGCTTGGTACTTTAGCTTTGCTAATCTTAGCAGTTGCTATTGGCTTGAACTGGTTCATAGGGAAGTCGAAGCCTCAGATATCAGGAGAGCTACATGTAGATATGTTGGAAGAAGAAGTAAGTGTGGAAAGAGATGAAAAAGGTGTTCCACACATTACGGCAAAAAGTGAGGCTGATTTATATCGCGCTCAAGGATTTGTGCAGGCACAGGATCGGTTATTCCAAATGGATTTAGCGCGAAGACAAGCGAGTGGAACGCTCTCGGAAGTAGTGGGAGATGCAGCGGTGTCGACGGATAAATTTTTCCGAACGTTCAGTTTGCGTGATGCGGCTGAAAAGTCTTGGGCTGGCTACGGATCGGAAGCGAAACAAGTGCTTGAGTGGTATGCCGAAGGGGTAAATGCGTATATTACGTATGCAAAGGAAGAAAATAAGTTATCATATGAGTTTTCATTGCTTGGATACGAACCTTCTGACTGGGATACGATTGATAGTTTAACGATTGGGAAATATATGGCGTATGATTTAGGCGGAAATTGGTCAAGTTTGGCGGTTCGTCATTGGGCGCTAGGAAACTTACCAGAAGCGAAGGCAAAAGAGCTGTTCATTACGTACCCAGAAGACAAACCGTCCATCATTCAAGCGAATTTGGACAACCAAGTGAAGGTGGCAAATGCCTTTGATGCGAGTTTGTTGCCGAATGAATTTAACGGAAGCAATAACTGGGTGGTGTCAGGAGAAAAAACGGCATCTGGCAAACCATTGTTAGCAGATGATCCGCATTTGGGATTAAGCACACCATCGATTTGGTATCAAATGCATTTATCTTCACCTGAACAGAATGTGAGTGGTGTAATCTTTGCAGGAGTTCCTGGGATTATTTTGGGACACAACGAGTCGATTGCATGGGGTGTAACGAATGTTGGCCCAGACGTGCAAGATTTATATATCGAAAAGCCAAATCCTTCGACTAAATACGAGTATGAGTATGACGGCAAATGGGAAAAAGCAGAGGTTAGAGACGAGCCGATTCGTGTAAAAGATGGCGACACGGTTGATTTTGAAGTGGTTGTCACACGCCATGGTCCGATCATATCGGATGTCATGTACGACAACACAGAGTCAGAGGCTGTCTTTTCGATGCAATGGACCGCGTTAGAACCAACATTGGAACTACAGGCGGTTTTGAATATGAATAAAGCAACAAATTGGGAGGAGTTTGAAACGGCGTTAGAGGATTTTCATGCTCCTGCACAGAACTTCGTCTTTGCTTCCACGGATGGAACGATTGCGTATAAAGCAAATGGTCGAATTCCAATTCGAAAGCAAGGAGATGCACAGCTACCAGTACCAGGAAATTCCTCCGACTATGGTTGGAAAGGATATGTTCCATACGATGAATTGCCGCGTGTAGTTAATCCGAAAGAAGGTTTCATCGCTACAGCTAATAATGAAGTAGTGGACGATTCGTATCCGTATCATATAACGGATTTTTGGGCGCAATCCTATCGGTATGAACGAATTTCGGAAGTGCTACAAGCTGGAGATTCTTTTAAGAAGGAAGATATGATGGCGCTTCAAATGGATACACAAGACTTACTTGCTCGAGAATTTGTGCAAGACATGGTAGCGACAGTTCGAAAAAGTGATCGTGCTGATCATCTGGAAAAGTATGTAACCATTTTAGATGATTGGGATCAAAATGACTCGAAAGATAGCGCGGCTCCACTTATCTTTCATCGCTGGATCAAGCAGCTTCCAATCACCTTGTTTGCTCCCGAGATGCCAGAAGATGTGTATGATTTATTACAAGGAAAAGGAAATATCACAGATCAAATGCTACGCGATGCATTTGCTGGAAATGAAGGCGAATGGGTAAAACAATACGGCGGTTTAGACAAATGGCTAGCTGACTCGCTGGAGGAATCCATGAAGAATGTTGCAGAAGAATTCGGTGAGGATCCTAAGGATTGGAAATGGGGAGAGTATCATCAACTCACCTTCGATCACCCTCTTGGAGGTGCTTCGCCTGTTTTAGGATACTTGTTGAATGCAAAATCAGTTCCGGTATCGGGATCCAATATTACCGTGATGGCTGCTGGGTTTGATGAAGACGGACGAGTCGACCATGGTGCTTCTTGGCGCTATGTGGTGGACTTAGCCGATACTTCTAAAGCTTACCATATTGTGGGACCTGGACAGAGTGGACACATCAAGTCCAAATGGTTCCATGATCAAGTGCAGGATTGGGCGAAAGGCGACTATCATGTAACGTCCATTGATGGGAATGAAACACAAGAGATGGAGAAGCTCCAATTACTCCCAGGACAATAAGAAAAACGCCAGGAAGGTGAGATGCTTCCTGGCATTTTTCATTATTTTTACGTGTAGCATCCATTCGATATTTCGCGCACGAATGCTTACATAGATTTCTTATTTTATTAATAAAACAGGAGCATGGACGCGTTTGGCCACTTTGTGACTCACACTGCCGAGCACCATTTCCTGTAATGTATTTAACCCTCTACTGCCAATGACCACAACGTCGTAGGATTCTTTGTTGGCATGCTCGACGATGACTGGTCCAGCCTCTCCGTGCAATAAGCGGATGTCGCACTGAACGCCTTTGTCAATAAAAAGAGACCGAATCGGTTCGATTTTACTTTTACGATCCTCGTGGAGGTCATCACTCGTCATTTGTTGTAGATGTGGTGCCAATGTTTTATCGTAGTCGAGAACATAGAGAAGTGTGACGTGACTCCCTTCTGTATGCTCAGCCAAATACACTGCATGTGTTGCAGCGCGTTTTGAGTGATCAGAACCATCTACTGCAACTAGTATTTTTTTATACATGATGCTACCTCCTTCTTCACTTATACATTCTATTCCCTATTTTCGTGAGAAATTCCTCTTTTCATTTCATAAAACCGTTTGCAAGATAGCGAAGAAACTATTAGATTTGAAGTGGAGGGGAAAAACATGAAGTTACAAGAATGGACAATGGAAGAGCAAGAGTTGCTTATCCATTTTATGACGACGAATAATTGGCCGTTTCATGGCAATTCAACACCTGCTCGTGAAATTATTGAGAAAACAATCGAAGAAGGTGGATATGAGTCAGATGAGGTGAAAACCTTTTGGCTCGAAGAGGATTCGCAAAAAGTTGGAATGGTAAAGTTATTCGATTTGCAAGATGATATCCCCGTATTTGACTTGCGAATCGCAGAGGCGTTCCGCGGGAAAGGATATGGTCCGCAAGCGCTGAAGTTAATCGCAACCTATGTGTTTTCATTGCCGGAAAATAAAATTCGAATCGAAGGACATACAAGGCAGGACAATTTTGCGATGCGAAAAACATTTGAACGGGCAGGTTTTGTGAAAGAAGCCCATTTGCGAAAATCTTGGTATTCCCCAAAAGAAGATAAATTATATGATTCGATCACATATGGGATGACGAGAGAAGATTTTCTTTCTGGAAAGACAACACCAGTAATTTGGAATGATGAAAATCCGTATGTAGTGGAAGTGCAAGAAGCGACATCCATACAGCCTGTTTTGATAAATAAAGAGCTCCATTCGAAACGATTGAGCATGCATTCTCCAAGAAGCGAAGATAGTAGAGACGTGTGGGAAAGTATTTCGACGTCTATAGAACAATTAAAACCATGGCTACGCTTTGCACAAGATCCGCCGACATTAGATCAAACGGAGAGAAATATTCGAGAAGCTGCAACGCTTTTTGAACAGCAGAAGCAGCTCCGTTTTCATTTGTTTGAAAAAGATTCTTCTACTTTTATAGGCACCGTCGATTTTTATGAAATCGATTGGGAAGTAAAAAAAATGTCGATTCACTACTGGTTAGATTATCGTTTTGAAGGCAAAGGATATATGACGGAAGCAGTCGACTTTTTAAGCCGCATTGCTTTTGAAGATTGGGGAATTCGCCGACTAGCACTGCGCTGTGAGACAGATAATGTCCGCAGTCGAGCGGTGGCAGAACGGTTAGGATTCACATTGGAAGGTATTTTACGCGGTGATGCCTTATCGGCAGATCGAACACACATCACAGATATGTGTATTTATGCTAAAATAAAAGAATAGAAAAAAGGGATGCCCGTTTTTCGGACATCCCTTTCCTTATAGCCGCTTCCTACCAGTTAGTAGGTTGAAAATAATCACGATGACAGCAATTACTAACAATAAATGGATTAAACCGCCACCAATTTTAAATACAAGTCCAAGTAACCATAAAACAACTAATACGACGATAACTAACCATAATAATCTGCCCACGTTGTTGCCTCCTTTCTGCTAGTGCTTTGATATTCAAAATGTACCCTATTGTTTTTTAAACAAAACATGTATGTAAAAAATAATAGAAAGAAGCGAGTTCTTTTGGAAAAACCTATTTTAGTAAATGTCATGGAAGAGATCGTTCGAAGCTTGGTCATGGTATTAATGCGCGGCTCTGAATATCAAATGATTTGTAAATGCCCGAAATGTGAAGCTGACATAATGGCGTTAACGTTAAATTCAGTTCCTAGCCATTACGTTACTTCTTCGTTTGGACGCGAAGCTGCGTATGAACAATTAAATACAAAAGAGAATTTAGAATGGATTAATAAACGAATCATCCGTGCGATCCATGTTGTGAGTAAATATCCGAAACATTAAGTGCTAGAAAGTAGGGAAATGAATGCCGACGCCAAGTATGGAAGATCATATTGAACAAATCTATTTATTAATAGATCAAAAAGGATATGCGAGAGTTTCTGACATTGCAGCTTCGTTAAATGTCTTACCTTCTTCTGTCACCAAAATGGTACAAAAATTAGATAAAGATGGTTATTTAGTGTACGAACGTTATAGAGGATTGATGTTAACGCCAAAAGGATTGAAGTTAGGAAAACGGTTAGTAAAACGTCATGACCTGCTCGAGCAATTTTTACGTTTAATTGGCGTGCATGAGGAAAAGATTTACGAAGATGTAGAAGGAATTGAACATCATTTAAGTTGGAATTCCATTGATCGCATTGCCGATTTAATCCAAGTGTTGGAGGAAAATCCGGAGTTTACACAAAAGCTAGAAGAGGTAAAAGAACGACAAGAAGAAAAGTAGAAAGTTGGAATCTACCATGTCAACAATTCAAGCAGGAGAAATAATCGAAGTTACGGTAAAAGAAAAGCAAACATCTAAATGGATGGTGCAAGCAAGTAGATGGGAGTTTTCGATTAATTTTTCAGAGGCGCCCGAAGATTTAGAGGTAGGGGACACATTATCTGTCTTCCTCTATATGGATCGTCGTGGGGAATTAGCCGCTACAACGTTACTACCTACCATTACAAAAGAGAAATATGGATGGGCTAAAGTCATTAAGAATATTGGAAAAGACGGCATAATGGTCGATGTTGGAACTTCTCGTGAAGTAGTTGTAAAAGGGGAAGATTTGCCTAAATTGATCGAGTTGTGGCCGCATCCAGGTGATGAACTATATATGTCTCTTCGCACGGATCGAAATGGTGATTTGTTCGGACGCCTTGTAACAGAAGATAAAGTGATGGAATCCTTTGTAGAAGCTCCAACGTCTGTATTTAATGAGAACTTAAAAGCACGTGCTTACCGATTACTACCAGTAGGTTCTTTTTTCCTGTCTCAACCGCAAGGATACCGAATTTTCGTTCATTATACAGAACAAAAAGCGGAGCCACGTTTAGGAGAAGAAGTAGAAATTCGAATTATTGGAGTAAAAGAAGATGGCTCACTGAATGGTTCGATGATGCCACGTAAGCAAGAGCGTTTAGGTGACGATGCAGAAACGATCTGGCGTTACTTGCAAGAAGTGGGAGGAAAGATGCCGTTTACCGACAAATCCTCTCCAGATGAGATTTTCGAGATGTTCCAATTAAGTAAAGCTGCGTTTAAACGCGCTTTAGGGAAATTGATGAAGGACGGAAAAATCATGCAACAAGATGGCTGGACGTTGATGAAATAAGGAGGAATTCTCTTGATTCAGAAGCAAGTAAAAATGGCGGCGATGATCGCATTATCTTTATTGGTTATTCCAACAAGTGCGTTCGCTAGTACCGGCTCATCTTCTAGTGAAGGTGTAAATGAAAAATTTGGACCACCGATCGTTGTATACGGTGCCGATTTATCTGACAGTGAAAAAGAAAGTGTCAAAAAAAGTTTAAGTGTCGAAGATGAAGCAGAAGTAAAAGAAATTGAAGTAGATGGAGACGATTTAGTTACCTATATTCAAGACGGAGATGCTTCTGCTAATATGTATTCCTCTGCCAAAATTACGCGCAAGGACGAAGGGAAAGGACTTGTGATTGATATTGTGACGGAAGAAAATATCACACAAGTAACTTCTGAAATGTATGCCAATGCTATGCTTACAGCAGGGATTGAAAATGCGGTAGTTGAGGTAGCGGCACCGAAAAAAGTGACTGGACATTCTGCACTTGTCGGAATTTATAAAGCATACGAGGTTTCAGGTGAAAAACTAGATCCTGAACGCACCGATGTTGCAAACGATGAACTTTCTGTTGCCACTATTTTGGCGAATGAAGCCGGGATTGACGAAGCAAAAGTAAGTGAACTTCTAACGGAGATTAAGAAAGATATTGCCGAGAAAAATCCAGCTTCCAAAGAAGAAGTGGAAAAAATCGTCACAGATCAATTAGATCGGTTACAAATTGAGTTAAGTCCAGAAGATCGTCAATTACTGATTGATTTAATGGATCGTATTCGTCAACTAGACATCGATTTCAGTAAATGGTCTGATCAGCTTTCGGACTTATCGTCCACAATTGATGGGATTATCGGTGATATTGCAGATAATGAAGGTTTCTGGCAAAAAGTAAAAGATTTCTTTCAATCCTTAGCAGATTCATTGAAATCATTGTTCAAATAAGGGAAATAGAGCATCGCAACTATTGTTGCGGTGTTTTTCTATGGAGTTAGAAAAGTGTAGGAAGAGCGTTGAGTCTAATTATTGGAGGATAGGATAAAGGCAGTTTCGTTATTCCCATATTAGTAAAGAAAGTAGGGTTTACATTTTTTTAGAAAGTATCTAAGTAGAATTTACATGAATTCAATTTTCTTCATCTTAAGTAAATGCAAAAGGGGCATTACTTGAGGGGATAGTAAAAAAATGGTATGATTTAAATATCTCGAATTCAAGATATTTTAGAGCGGAGGTCACGTAATGAGACTAGAAGGTATTCATCACGTATCAGGAATTACGGCAAGTGCGGAGAAAAACCATGATTTTTTTACGAGAATATTAGGAATGCGTTTAGTGAAAAAAACGGTGAACCAAGATAATCCTTCTTCCTATCATCTTTTTTATGCAGATGCATTAGGAACG
Organism: Paenisporosarcina cavernae; assembly: GCF_003595195.1. Classification (GTDB taxonomy): domain Bacteria; phylum Bacillota; class Bacilli; order Bacillales_A; family Planococcaceae; genus Paenisporosarcina; species Paenisporosarcina cavernae. The sequence continues at coordinate 2,193,310 of NZ_CP032418.1, read as the reverse complement.
CCTGGAACGGATATGACGTATTTTGATATACCACATGCTGGTCGCACCTATCCTGGAGTATCTAGTATTAGCAACACTGGATTCCGTGTGAAAAGTAACGAGGCACTTCATTTCTGGGCAAAACGATTTGATCAATTAGGTGTTACGCACAATGCAATTGAAGAACGGTTTGGTAGAAGCACGCTGTATTTTGAAGATGAAGAAGGTTCTAGACTAATGCTAGTGGTGGATAATGGAGAGGGAATCCCGTATGGTACAGCATGGGAAACGGAAGATATACCAGCAGAATTTGCAATCGTCGGCTTAGGTCCTGTTACACTAACAGTCCGTCATCTAGTGCCTACAGAAAGAGTATTAACGTCTATTTTAAAATTTGAAAAAGTCGGCACGTATGAAAGCGGAGTTAGTGAAAATTCCGGAAAAATTCATGTATTTTCAACTGGAGAAGGTGGACCGGCAGGGGAAGTACACGTTGAAGTTCGACCCGATTTGCCTCCAGAGCGTCCTGGTAGAGGAAGTGTGCATCATGTGGCATTTCGCGTCAAAACAATGGAAGAATACGACAAATGGTTAGAGCTGCTTGAAAAAGAAGGGTTTGAAACATCCGGAAAAGTAGACCGCTATTATTTTAAATCGATTTATTTCCGTGAGCCTAACGGAATTTTATATGAGCTCGCAACGGATGAACCAGGCTTTTCCAGTGACGAACCTTTGGAATCGCTAGGAGAAAGATTAGCATTACCTCCGTTTTTAGAACCAAAACGAGCAGAGATTGAAAAAGTGCTTCGTCCTTTAACTTTGGATGGGAAGTAATGTATGATGAAAAAAAGGAGCGTGAATGGAATGGAATTTACGTTTGAAGAAAAAGGACAAGATGTATTTGCATATGTTTATGAGAAAGATGGCCAAACACTTGGGGAAATCACGTGGACCCAGTTAGGCGATATCATGGTAATGGATCATACATTTGTATCTCCATCTTTACGTGGTCAAGGCGTTGCCAAACAATTATTAGATGAGGCAGCAACGTATGCAAAAGAAAATGGCTATAAAATGGAAGCGGTTTGCTCTTATGTAGTCACGGCATTTAATCGATACAACGAATATGATGATCTAAAAGCATAAAAATAAAGGCAATCCCTACTGAGTTAGTAGATGGATTGCCTTTTAATATGGAACAAATATGTTCATGTAATGGTCTCCTTACATCATAGTGAAAATAAACAAAATACCAGTCATTACAGATGCTCCAAACATTGTATAGAAGAAATCTCCTTGGCTGAATACTACCTCTTTGTTTTTCATATCCTCATCTGCTCCTCTCGAATTGTTGTTACTCATAAAATACCCATCCTCTCATCTTTTAAACATGTTTAATAAAATTTTATGAAGGGAAGTATGAGAATATGATGAAAGAATAGGAGAGATTTTTATGGTAAATAGGACAGGTGAAGTAGCTTTAAGTGTCATCGCAACAATTTTAAACATGCTTGTACTCGGGTTGCTTCTATTGGGAGTATTAGGAACGCAGTCTATGAACGTGGATGAGTTCAATCAGGAAATGTCTGCACAACTTCAGACGGCTGACCCAACCTTATCTGAAGCGGAAATTCAACAAGGACTTGAATTATTCGGAAATGTATTTGGAGTAGTTGGATGGGTATTAATTGTATTGCTAGCTATTAGTATTATTTTAAGTCTTTTAGGAATTGCCAAAGCGACAAAAAATCGTAGCCCGAAATCAGCAGGATTTTTATTCATTTTAGCAGGTCTTTTTTCAGGTATCATTCTTCTCGCACCAATTTTGTTATATATTGCAGCCATTATGTGTTTTGTAAGAAAAGCGCGTGTAGAGGATCAGTACTATGACACGTATTCCCGAGAACGAGTCGTCGAAGAACCAGTGTATCGCAAAGATGAACGTTATATGGATGACACTGTTACTCGTAGAGAAGAATATGTAGAGCCAACACGCAACGAAGAAACACCTCCACTTCGAAATGAAAGTGGATTGTATAACGATGGCGTGAATGAAGAAAACACTACTGTGAATCGTGACGAGTATCGAAAATAAATCGAATATAACAACGAAAGAACCTGTCTCCGTTAATAAGCGGAGACAGGTTCTTTTACGTAATACACATATTTTGCTGTATAAAGAGGATGTCCATCGAAGACTTCCTCAAACTCTTCTAGAAGAGTAAATTGGTTGTTCTCGTAAAAGGATCGTCCTTTTTTATTTTCACATTCTACATAGACAAATAGTTGGCTAGCAGATTTCAGCGATGACAAACCTACGTTTAACAGCTGCTTACCATATCCCATTTTTTGATAGTCAGGTAGTAAATAAATGGCAGTTAACTCTGCATCGCCATCTTCATCTACTTTTGTAAAATTGGCAAATCCGATTATCTGGTCGTTGTGTACTGCCACATAAATCATCGTTTTTTCAAGTCGCTTTTGCATCATTGGGACTGAATAATTTCGTTCTAAAAAACGAGTTTGTACTTCTAACGGAATAATATTTTCATACGTATCGTTCCAGCTCGTTTTGGCAATATCTTGGACAGCTGGAATATCGCTTTCAATCATTGCTCGAATCAAATCATTTCACCCCGATTGCTTTTTGCCATCATATCAAATATTTCTCAAAACGGCTACTACTATGGAATAATAGGGATGAATGGGGGAAGAAAGATATGTGGAGAATTGAGACTTTTGATTCATTATCGAAGGAAGAATTATATACCATCTTAAAAAATAGAGTGAATATATTTGTAGTCGAACAGAAATGTCCATACCCAGAATTAGATGATCATGATCAAGATGCACGACATATTTTCTTTGAAGAAAATAACGACATTATTTGTTATGCGCGAATTTTACCTGCAGGAACTAAATATGAATACACTTCAATAGGTCGAGTGATTGTCGTGAAAAAATATCGACAACAAGGCTGGGCAAAAAAATTAATGGAAAAATGCCTAGAAGTTTGTGGGCAAGATCATTCGAATGTCTCTATCCAATTACAGGCTCAAGCTCACTTGCAACATTTTTACGGTGCATTTGGATTTACACCAATATCTGATGTATACGATGAAGATGGAATCCCGCATGTGGATATGGTAAGGAAATAATTTTGTCACGAAAATGATATAAAAAAAGGTGTTAACTTTGCTTGCGAAGGGTATCAATACAATATGAATAAAAATAAATGATCTATTTCGGAGGTAGAGAGAATGGCTAAAGGTACAGGACGTTCATTATTATTAGCAGGTTTAGCAGCAGGTGCATACGCGTATTTCAGTAAAAAAGAGAATCGCGATAAAGCGATGGTAGCATTTAATAATACAAAAACTAAATTGAATTCTTATATGGAATCCCAACACAATACGAAATCAGATATGACGAAAAAAGGTTTTTCGGATCCATATGATTTAGATGATAACAATATGGTAGATGAAGGCGCGATGACAAGCGTGCAATATTACAATGAAGAAGTGCAAGACAAAAAAGGCAAAAAGCCGAAAAAAGAAGCGGCAATCGAATCTTCTGAAACGCCAGATGAACAGCTATAACGGGATAGTAAATAGGAACGTCAAGGAAGCTCACTCTAATTAGAGTAGGCTTCCTTTTTGAGCGAATGGAGGGAAAAATAATGAAAAAAGCAATGTTTATACTAAATCCTTCTTCTGGTAAAGAGTTAGCATCTACGTTTAAAAAAAGAACGTTAGATAAACTAACCTCTTTAGGCTACGAAGTCGTTTTGAAAGAAACCGAAGGGGAAGGGGACGCAACCAAATTTGCCAAACAGGCTTGTGATGGTACATATGATCTAGTAACTGCTATGGGCGGAGATGGAACGATTAACGAAGCAGTAAACGGACTTGCAGAAGAAGAAAATCGACCAGTATTTTCCTTCGTTCCTCTTGGAACTGTGAATGATTTTGCGAGAGCGCTAGGAATCCCATTAGAACCAGGGGATTCGATTGAAATGTTGGAAAAGTCACGGGCAAAAAAAGTAGATATTGCAAAAGTTGAAAATAATTACTTTATGAATATACTGGCGGTAGGTGCAGTAGCGGAAAGCGTATCAAGTGTATCCGTAGAACAAAAAACAAAACTTGGTGCATTAGCGTATATGGTAGAAGGTGTGAAAGCATTAACGGCAAACGATGAGAAAGAACTTACCATCATTCATGACGGTGGCACATGGAAAGGGAAGGCAGTAATTACACTTGTCGCACTAACTAATTCTGTAGGTGGGTTTGAAAAATTAGCTCCACATGCAGAAACGGACGATGGTTATTTACATGTTTTCATCATAAAACAAACAGGCTTGGCTGCCTTTGCGAGAATGGGTGCTGCTATTCTCCGAGGAAAATTAGAAGAGGATCAAGATGTTATCGCATTCAAGTCAAAAGTGGTACGAATTGAGACAGAAACGCCTATGATTTGTAATCTCGATGGAGATGATAAAGGAGAAACACCGATAGAAATTAGTATTTTACCAAAACATTTAGAAGTATTAGTCCCGTTAGCAGACGATTAAGAAAGAAAAATACGTATCTAAATGCGCTATATAATTGACAGAAAATGTCGAAAACATAAGTCTATTGAAGCCATTTGAAATAAACGATAATATTTGCCGAAAATAAGCATAAAACTATTTTCATAGAGGCAGTTTCGTTATATAGTTAATAAAAGAGCAAAATACGTACTATAACGTATAGAGAAGAGAGACGGTGAAATTATGCAGGATCTTCACATTTCTGGCAGCGAATCGATTGCGAAACGATTTGTCACGGAAATCGAAAACATTGCAAAATATGAGGGCTATGAACACTTTTTTGAATTGGAAAACCAGCTAATTTACCAAGTGCATCATTTAGAATCGGACCAAGCGAAAAATACGCTTCGCCAAATTATTGATCTCATAACAATTCGTGCTGGAAAACAAACGATTAAAGAAGTAAGACAGTATTTTGCAATCCTTTCTTCCGTCATGTCTAGAAAGTTGTATGAAAATCAAGTTCCTCCAAAAAAAGCATATGCTTTTAACACGGCATGTGTCGATATGATTGAGAACTATATGACAGATGCATCTTTTCTTCAATTTGCGGATGATTTAATCGACTTTTTCATTCAAACGATTGCAGAACGGAAACAGCCTTCTTTTAGTCACCAAACGGTGAATAAAGTAATCCTCTTCATAAATGATGAAGTGGAAACGGAGCTTTCTGTCGAAGATATTGCGAAAAATTTCCAAGTTAGCACGAGTCATCTTTCCCGTATTTTCAGAGAACACGTGGGAATTACGTTAGTTGAATATTTAAATGTTCGTCGAGTAGAAGAGTCACAATATTACTTACGTCATACGAGCAAAAGTATCTCGGATATCTCAAAACAATACCATTTCTGTAATCAAAGCTACTTCACACGAATATTCAAGAAATATACAAATGTCACACCAAAACAGTTCCGAGACCATAAGGAGCACGAGTATTTCCGCTTCTCCTTACCGATGAATGTCTAAAAGAGTCCATTTAAATGGACTCTTTTTTTATCTAAATTTGTAATCACAATTCCTTATGCGTTATACTTTTCTATAGTTTGAAAAAGTGAAGGTGACTACATTGAAAAAAAGATTACTAGTATTATCGACGATTATTATGGCCAGCTTAGTATTAACAGGCTGTTCCGCTGTTGAAAATAAAGAAGGATTTTTCTATTCTACGTTTGTTCGTCCAATGGACTGGCTCATCAATTATTTTGGTGAACTCTTCGGGGGAAGTTATGGTTTAGCAATTATTGCGATTACCATTATCATTCGTCTAATCTTAATGCCGTTTATGCTGAAGAACTATAAAAATCAGCAAGGCATGAAAGTGAAAATGGATGCAATGAAACCTGAAATGGAAGAAATTCAAAAGAAATTAAAAGCAGCGAAAGACAAAGAAGAACAAATGAAGTACCAACAAGAAATGATGGGACTTTATAAAAAACATAACGTCAATCCACTAAATATGGGTTGTTTACCAATGATTGTCCAAATGCCAATTGTAATGGGACTATATTTCGCAATTTCTCATTCTCCTGACGTACAATCCCATGAATTCTTATGGTATAACTTAGGTTCTCCAGATTTCATTATGATGTTAATTGCTGGAGCAGTATATTTTGTACAAGCAAGAGTTTCACTTTGGACCGTTCCAGAACAACAAAAACAACAAATGAAGTTTTTCATTTACTTATCGCCAATTATGATTATGTTTATCTCGTATACATCGATGGCAGCACTTCCGTTGTATTGGACTGTAGGTGGGTTATTACTTATTTTCCAAACGTATTTGGGAAGAAGATTTTATTCCCATCATCCTGAAAAAGCGGTAGAAACAACCACAAAATGAAGCACATAGCGAACAAACGAATTCTCATCGTACTACTTGCCATGGGAATTCTAAGTGTAATTTCTTTTGTCTTTTTGATAAAAGGGGATTTAGTCGTCGCGGTTTTAGGATTTACCTTATTATTTGCACTAACAAATGGCTACCGTGCTATTTCATTGAAGGAAAAAGGATTTTCAAAAGAATCCAAATGGATGTGGGGAATGTCCTCGTTTTTTGTCCTCCTTTTTCTTGTTTTACTCTTAATTATCCTATAAAAAAACGTGGAGCTCTTATTGAGCCCCACGTTTTTTTGGTTGTTTCATATCTTTAGCGCGATCTTCTTTGCGCGTTTCTAGTAAGGTATCTAATTGTTTCATCAACAATAACACTTCGAATTTTGAAATACGTGACATCTTCACACGCTCCTTATCGAATAATTACTCATTTATTCGACTAGAGAAATCGTTTTATGAGGGTAGTATAAACTTAATCCCATTTTTTCTTTGTAAATAAAACAATCCCAATTGCAGGAATCGTACATATTGTCATACCTAGAAAAGCATAGCCTGGCGAAATATCATACAAATATCCTCCAGCAAAAGTTAAAATCGCCGTGCTCAAACTCATGGCAAGGGCTGCGTACAATCCTTGAGCCGTTGCGATAAGATGTCGGTCTAATCTTTTGGTAATAAATTGAATAAATGCATAATGAGCTAAACCAAACGAGACCATATGCAGTAGCTGAGACAAGACGAACGCAAAAATGGTAGGGAAGAAAAATATAACGATCCAACGTAAAGTGGATCCTATTGCAGCTAGCAGAAACATAGAAGAAATGGATGTTTTCCGTAATAATCGATCGGCAAACATGAAAAAGAATATTTCAAAAACAACGGCAATATTTAAAATGATACCAATGACAATACCGCTAACCTGTAAATCTATTAGATAGATGTACCCAAAATTATAATACGAGGCGTGAGCCCCTTGTAAAAGTATTGCTAGTAGGAGTACAGTAACAAAGGATGTAGAAGTAAATAATTCTTTAAACGAAGAAGTTCCTTTCGCGTCGTCTGGACGATGGATTTCCTTTAAGACGGCAGGAGTCTGAACTAATTGCATGAACGTAAAAAACGCTAATCCAGCGATCATTACCCAGAGAATTGCTTCATCCCCAAATAGATTAACGAATAGCCCGATTGTTAATAATGCAATCGTATATCCTAAAGAACCAAATGATCGACTTTTTCCGTAATGTAGCTTTTCGTGTTGCATCAGAAGCGATGCGCTACTTTCCATTGCGGGAAGCAGATTAGGATAAATAATGCTAAAAAGCACACTAATTGCGAGCAACATCGTAAAACTATCACCAAATGAAAACAAGCTCATCACGATCAGAGAAAAAATTGCACTAATTCTCATGACAATTTGCAAAGAAGCTTTGCTTGTTGCGATCGGGAATAAGAGGAAGGTGGAAAAAGCTCGAGCAAGCATTCCACTCCCCATCACAATACTTGCTTCTGCAATGGTTAAGCCTTTTACGCTTGTCAACCAGCCAGTAAAGTAAGGGAGAAATACACCCCATGTAAAGAAAAATAAAAAGAAGTTTATGGACATCCACTTTTGTGATTTCATTTTTTAAAAAAATTCCTCTCGGATACTAAGATTCAAATCTAGTATAACGAAAAAAAGTGGCTACATGTCGAGCTTCTATAAATCATGGTACACTTAATCTAGTTAAAGAGTAGAAAGAAGGACGTTATACATTATGAAATCTCGTTTTTACCAACATAAATATTTTATCTACGGAGCAGTTGTGACGTTTGTTTTACTGCTTGCATTAGGCGCATGGTTACTATCTCCAACGTGGATGAAGATGACGAATGAACCGTCAAACACCACACCATCAGACGAAAAAATTACGGACGAAACTCCGATTACGGAAGCACCTGAGGATGTGACAGACGTGGGAAATGAAGATAAACCTACAGAAGAAACAACGGACACACCGGTAGACGATTCGAAAGAACCAGCGAAAACGGACGAAAACCCGTCACCAACTACACCATCTCAACCAAATACGGAGCAACCTTCGTCGCCACCTGTCCAACCAGAAACGCCAGTGGAACAACCGACAACACCTAGCACTGGGGCGAACTCAGGATATTCGGATACTGTCACATATCCTGCAAAACCTACGTATGTAAATGGAATTTTAGTAGCGAATAAAAAATACCCACTTCCAAAAACATACGCACCTGGAGAAAGCAAAATCGCTCGCGAAGCATTCGAAGAAATGGCCGCCGCCGCTCGCTTACAGTCATTGGAGCTCGTCGCTTTTAGCACGTACCGATCATATGACCGCCAAGAAACGTTGTATACACAATATGTCGCAAAAGATGGTCAAGCAGCAGCGGACCGATACAGTGCGCGTCCAGGATTCTCTGAACATCAAACAGGATTAGCGTTTGATATTGGAGAGAAAAACATGGAAAAACACTGGGCATCATCATCCTTCGGGGAAACAGCTGCAGGAAAATGGGTCGCAGCAAACGCCCATAACTACGGATTCATTATGAGATATCCTTCTGGAAAAGAACAAATAACAGGATACATGCACGAATCGTGGCACTTCCGATATGTTGGAAAAGACATCGCCACAGCGATATACACCAACAAGCAAACACTGGAAGAATATCTACATTTACAATAAGAAGAAAAGGCTGGCACAAGATGCCGGCCTTTTTATTTTGGGAAAGGTGTCCCAATGTTTGTGTGAAGTGTCCTAATGATTGCGCAAAGTGTCCCAATGTCAGCGCAAAGTGTCCCAATGTCAGCGCAAAGTGTCCCAATGTTCGTGTGAAGTGTCCCAATGTTTGGGGAAAGTGTCCCAATGTTTGTGTGAAGTGTCCTAATGATTGCGCAAAGTGTCCCAATGTTTGTGTGAAGTGTCCTAATGATTGCGCAAAGTGTCCCAATGTCAGCGCAAAGTGTCACAATGTTTGCAGGAAGTGTCCCAATGTCGGCGCAAAGTGTCCTAATGTTTGGGGAAAGTGTCCCAATGTTTGGGAAAAGTGTCCCAATGTTTGGGGAAAGTGTCCCAATGTTTGTGTGAAGTGTCCTAATGATTGCGCAAAGTGTCCCAATGTCAGCGCAAAGTGTCCCAATGTTTGCAGGAAGTGTCCCAATGTCAGCGCAAAGTGTCCTAATTCGACCCTAGATAATTCCACTTACCCCATAAAAAACCAGTAGGCAAAGTGCTCCTACTGGGTAAATAATTATAAAATTGGTGATAGTAGTCGTGAAAATGATTCTTTCATTTTAATTAGTCTCGTCCGATCTTTGTACAGTTCGTATGTGAGCTCGGAGGATAATTTCATGTCTTGTTCAAACAAGCCAGCCAACTCTTTAGAAGTTGCATGATCGTAAATAAATGCGTTCACTTCAAAATTCAATTTGAAGCTCCGAACGTCAATGTTGGCTGTACCGACGGTGGATGCTTCTCCGTCAATGACAATCATTTTTGTGTGAATAAATCCGTTTTCATAAATATAGGCTTTTGCTCCTGCACGCAGAAGTTGACCAACGTATGAATATGTCGCCCAATATACAAACATATGATCAGGCTTGTTTGGGATCATGATTCGAACGTCTAATCCTGATAGACAAGCGATTCGCAACGAGTCTAGAAAACTTGCATCTGGAATAAAATATGGTGTTTGTATATAAATCGACTTCTTTGCCATCGCAATTAATTTCAAATAGCCGTTTTTAATTTGTTCCCATTCTTCATCTGGACCACTGGAAACGATTTGTAGACTAACATTTCCTTTTTGCGGAATCGCAGGGAAGTAGCGGTCGTCGTACTCGATTGAATGATGAGAAGAAGCTTGGTTCCAATCAAGTATAAATCGAGTTTGAAGAGGGTGTAGGGAGCTGCCCTCCAACCGAAGGTGTGTGTCTCTCCAGTAGCCAAATTTCCGATCTTTTCCAAGGTACTCGTCCCCGACATTAAAACCACCAATGTATCCGATTCTTCCATCAATGACCACGATTTTCCGATGGTTCCGATAGTTTAGCCGAGGGTTTATCAAAGGCATAATAGATGGGAAGAAAGATTCTACTTCTCCACCTAGTGCGATTAATTCTTTAAAGTGATGCTTTTTCGTTTTGCGGGAACCCATATCATCATATAACACGCGTACTTTTACGCCGTTTTTCGCTTTTGTAAGAAGCACTTCGTATATTTCTTTCCCTAGATCGTCCATCCGCAAAATATAGTATTGGATGTGAATGTGATCTTTAGCTGTCTTTAAATCTTCTATGAGCGAATCAAATTTTTCGCGTCCATCATTAAAAATTTTCACTGCGTTATCTTGTGTCAGGACGGCTTGATTATTTTTTAAGTTCATGTAAATAAGATCTTTAAAAGCCTCGGAATCTTTCTCGCGAAACTCTAGTCGATGTTCATCTAAGGCTTCTAGTTGATAATCGACTAATTTCTCTATACCGATTTTTTTCTTTCCTTCCCAGCGGAAAAGGTGACGGCGTCGAAGTTGTCTACCCAATAATAAATAGATGATGAATCCGACAACAGGAATAAAGAATAGCACCATTAACCATGCCCATGTGGCGGATGCATCCCGACGTTCTAAAAAAATAAGAACGACGGCTAAAAATATATTTAATACGATAATTGTGGAGAAGAAAATTCCCCAAATACTTATTCCCATAGTTGCCCCCAGCTTTCTAAAAATACTGATGAACTTCTTTTGCCTTACCGTGATTCCGATTCTATTTCTTTTTGTAGCTTCATTAATTTTTTTACATACACTGTTTCGGGAATACCTTCATTTGCTTTAAGCCCTTGTTCTATGGCCATTAAAGCATTTTCGTGGTTCCCGAGCCCCATTTCATTCAATGCCTGCACTCGATATTTATCATACATCATAGATAAGTCATACGGATGATGGATATTGGAGGAAATCGTGACCTGCTTTAACAGCTCGAGAGAAGTAGTATACTCTCCTGTTAAATTCCGATATTTTGCCATTTCTAACATATAGAAATCATTCGAATCATCTGTTTCAGGGAAGTTCTCTAAATACGACCATGCCATTTCTGGATTTTCTTCAAACGTTGTATAGAAATGTGCATTCATAATTAGTGCATATTCATGTGAATCCTTTCTCTCGGTGAAGTCGGCATATAAACGAAGTTTTTCTATATAATACCTTCTCTTATCTTCTTCCCCATTCATCATTGCTCGAAAACATGCCAGACGATATAAATCATCAATACGGTAGAAAACTCGTTTTTCGATGGCATAGGCAATTGCTTCTTCCATCCATAAGTCTGCTTTATCATCCTGACCGATTGCAGAATTCAGTACAGAGATAATATACAAGTAATCCAATTTTGTCATAGGATCTAAAACAATCGTTTTTTCTTCGAAACTTTCATATTCCTTAATAGCTAACGTAAGTGCATCCTCGTAATGATGCAATTGGAATTCTACCATCGCTCGCATGAGTAGGAGGGATGCATAGGAAGAATACAAATGGAGTTTTTCATATTTATGTTTGGCCGATAAGTAAAACACTTCCCATTCTTCTTTTTTTAAATGAAAGCACGCTTTTGCATAATATTCTTCGAGCTTCGCGGACTCATAGTTCAGAGATAATTTTTCTAAATGGGGTTGGATTAACTCAATTAGCCCAAGATAATTTGGAAGCTCGTAAGAAGACGGAGTTTCGTACAAGCTTTCCGCTCTCTTCAATAAATCCCTTCGGAACTTCGCCTGACCATCACCGATCAACTCTGCAACTTCCACTTGCAGTTGCTTTGCAATGTGTTGGAGACTTTCCATGGAAGGTTGCGCTTTCCCGTTTTCGATTAAACTCATCATGCCTTTCGACATTTTATCTCCAGCTAACATTTCCAGTGTTAGTTTTTTTTCTTTTCGTAATGCTTTTATACGAGCGCCTAATTCATTCACGCGATCACGCCTTTCTACATAGTTTAATTATATTAAACTTTTTATTTGCAATCAATTTTTGCGCATGGTATATTTTGTTTAATTAAATTAAACATTTCATCGGAGGAATAAAAATGGATGCTGTACTTAAAACAAAAAAGGCAACGTATCACCTATGGACTTTTTTTATTAGCAAAATGATTTCAACGTTCGGGGCTCAAATTTACGCATTTGGTATGAGCTTTTATATTTTATCACTGACAGGATCCGCAACCAATTTTGCGTTGAATCTTATTTTCAGTGTGTTACCAAGAACCATCATTGGACCGTTTGCGGGTTACTTATCAGATAAATTTTCGAAAAAGAAGATCGTGATTATTGCTCAACTTGCAAGTGCACTCGCGGTTTCTGCCTTGCTTCTTTATAGCATGGTAGATGGATTATCGATTCCAGCGATTTACGTGACGACAGCTATATTATCCGTGACATCTTCTTTTACGGGTATTGCATTTTCTGCATCCATCGCGAATTTAGTAGATCCTCCAAGATTACAAAAAGCAATGTCCTACAATCAAATGTCTGTCTCGATGGCAAGTATTGCAGGACCAGCAATTGGCGGGTTATTGTTCGGAACAGTCAGCATAACGACTTTTTTCGTCATACAAATTGTCAGTTATGTGATTGCAGTTGTACTGGAATCGACGATGAACTTTCATTTATTCTCGACAAAAAACGTGGAGAAAGTGTCCGAGGTGAAAGAGTCAATGGTGCAAAACATGCGAGGAGGAATAAGCTATTTGAAGAAAAACAAACTATTAACGACAGTAATGGGTGTTGGTTTAACGGTTAACTTCTTATTTGGCGCTTTTATGGTCGGTTTTTCCTTCGTCCTAGTGGATCAATTAAAGCTAGACTCTAGAGATTTTGGTATTGCAGAAGGTGCATTATCGTTTGGAGTGATTTTAGGTTCGATTTATCTTTCGATGCGAAAAGAATTAAAGCAACCTCTAGCAGTAGGAAAGTATGGAATTATGTTGATAGGAATTTTTGTTGCGGCGGTATCTGTTCCACTATTCATCACATTTAATTACTTGGGAGTGGTGCTGTTCTTCGTGATTTTGATGTTGGCGAATGGAATTACGCTCGCGTTTGTCAATACTCCCCTTGGTGTATTAATGCAGAAAATGATAGAAGAAGAATTTAGAGGTCGCGTGTTTGGCATTATGGAAACGATGGCACAAGCATTAATTCCAGCTGGCATGTTATTGTTCGGCTTTATGTATGACATCTTTCCATCTCAGTGGGTACTCATTGGTTCTGGTATTGCTTTAATTATAACAGTAGGCATTTTACTTCGATCGACGGTTTTAGAAAAAGTAGAAAAGAATCAGGAAGAAATGACAAAAGATGTGGAAAGTCAAACAATGACAGCATAAAGGAGGCGGAAGGTATGAATTCTTGGAAAGAGTTGTACGAATTAGAGATTCTTCGTCGAAAATAGAAACATTCCATTAATGGTGTAGATATTCCCTGGATAACGGTGTAACAACATTCATCACCTTCATTGACATTAAAAAAGCCTGCACACTCATGGAGAATGTGCAGGCTAATGGTATGCGAACCATCCATCTATTGATCGACGATTTCATATCCTTGTTCTTCAATTGCGGAAGTAATTTGACGCATTTCCACTACTGTTTTATTAAACTCTACGTCCACGGTACCGTTCTCCAGATGAACATCTACCTTATCGACGCCTGAAATATTTCCTACACTTTTTTCGATTGCATTGACACAATGGTTACATGTCATGCCACCCACTTGTAATGTTACGTGATCGACCATTTCGAGACCTCCTCTTCTGTTTGAGAAAAGTATAGAAGACGAATAGGCGAGAAGTAAAGTATTGTGTTCTCTATAAGTGTCGTGGTTCGGATATTTCGTGCAATGCATTTGCAGCATAATTAGTTGTTTCAGATGGTACAGCTAGGTCGGCTAATGAAAGAAAGCCAACTAACTGGTTGTTCTCCATGACAGGTAGACGGCGAATGCGATGTTCTGCCATCAGAGCACTTGCTTCCTCAATAGAATCGTCTGGATGTGCAGAAATGACATCTTTTGTCATCACATCTTCTACTTTTTCTTTGTTATTTTTTGCAACGCTGCGTGTAACAATGTCTCGGTCCGTAATCATTCCAATCACTTCTCCTCGTTCAACAACGGGCATACAGCCAATATCTAGCGCACGCATACTTTGTGCAATTTCATGAACGAGATCGGACTTTTGGCAAGTGACAATATCACGGCTCATTTTTTCTTTAATTTTCAATAAAAAAACCTCCTTTTTGACGTTTAGTTTGTGAAGAAACGGTTAAAATATGTAACATAATTGAAAGATTTAAATGCGCTTTTTCGTGGTATTATATCTATACGCATTGAAATAATGTGTAACTTCATTCATTCGGAAACGTTCCTATACATATAAGAAAGTGTGAGGTGGACTTAATGGCAAACGAAGTGGATTTAAAGAAAATCGTCACGAATCTTTCCAAAGTTGGTGTAAAAGTAACGATGACAAAATCTAGACTTGAAATGCTAAAAGCTTTAGCACCACCAACTCAACCTACGCCGACACAAGGATAAAGAAAAACTCCGATTCCATCGAATCGGAGTTTTTTTTATTCATCATCATCAGAACTGAACATATAAGTTCGGTGGTGAAATTTCATACTAAAAACTAATCCAAGTGCGAGCATATTCCCCATCAGAGAACTACCACCGTAACTAATGAATGGAAGGGGAATTCCTGTAATTGGTAATAACTGAATGGTCATTCCGATATTTTGAAATACATGGAATGTCACCATTGCAATGATTCCAGCACTCACATATGTAGAAAAAGGATCTTTTAGCTGGAGTGTCACTTTTGTTAAGTGATAAATAAGTAAGAAGAAAATACTCACTACAACACTCGCGCCGATAAAACCGTATTCTTCCCCAATGACCGTGAAAACAAAATCTGTGTGATTTTCAGGTACATAAACTTCTCGTCCGCCATATCCTTTACCGCTTATTTCTCCGGATCCAATGGCAGTCATCGCATTAATCAAATTATATCCTTCATTCGACGAATACGAATATGGATCTAACCAAGAATAGACACGAGCAATTTGGTATTTATCAAAATTGAACGTATTGATTAAGAAATCTTTCATGTAAATGGCCATCCAAAGGAGACTAGCTCCAATGCCAGCACCTGCAACAAATACCGGAAGGATAATTTTCCATGAAATACCGCTCACGATTATGATAGCGACAGTAATGGAGATGAACACGAGAGACGTTCCTAAATCGGGTTGCTTTAAAATGAGTGCTAATGGTAAAGCGGCTGTAGCAGCAATTTTACCAAGCAAGATGAAATCGGTTTTTATCGTTTTCAACGGATAATAATCATGATGCTTTGTGACAAGTCGTGCTAACGCTAATATAAAGAATGTTTTCATAAATTCGGATGGCTGAATACTTCCGACACCAGGTAAATGAAACCAACTTTTTGCGCCATTACGAAGTTCTGCTATTTGACCTTGTCCACTTGGAGAAAGCATTAAGACAACAAGTACGCCAATGCCAATTCCATAAAAAACCCAAGCGAAGCGTTTATATTGATCTGGCTCAAAAAACATAGTTCCAGCAATGATAACTGCGCCAACTCCATACCACAGCGCTTGCCTAGGGATGAAATTAATCGGATATTGTCCGGAGGATTGCGCTGATGATATTGCTAATATACTAACAATGAACAATAACAATAGAATAAATGCTAATGTCCAATCGAAACGATCTGTAAAATTTTTGTTTGATTCCAAATGAGTCACCTAACTTTTTTAGCTTTTAAACCTTACCCATTATAACGTACGGCATGGAAAAAAGCTTGTGTCTATAGACAGACGAGCAAAAAGGGAATATGTTTCTTTCTTCCTCGTCAGGCATTATAATATAAGCGGAAACGGAGGAAAGAAAATGGC
Organism: Paenisporosarcina cavernae; assembly: GCF_003595195.1. Lineage (GTDB taxonomy): Bacteria > Bacillota > Bacilli > Bacillales_A > Planococcaceae > Paenisporosarcina > Paenisporosarcina cavernae. The sequence goes on along the minus strand of NZ_CP032418.1, from coordinate 2,176,919 downwards.
GAAACGTGTGAAAGATTTTGATGATTATATTTTCCATGCTTATTTCCATCTTAACGAAGCACAGCAATATATTTTAGCACAGGGAATTACGATGAAGGATTTTGCAGAAAACACGAAGCCACTTTCTAATTTGTTGTTTCTCAAGCCGGCATATGAGGAAAGCTCTTATAATATGCACACACAGCTTGAATTCATCACTTCCGAAGACATGGAAGACTTTTTAGAAGAACTAGAAGATCATCCAATCGAATTATGCTGGATTGATTTTGAGGAAGAAAAGAAATTAGCGCAGCTAACACCACCAGAACAAGCGGAGTTGTTGTATCTAGGACATAAAAAGGAAGCACTTCGATCTCCTTTTTATTTCCAATTAAACAATCAATTCGTTTATTTATCAAATGAAGAAGAGAAAAAAGTAAAAGTGTATTATCGAGATTCGAAAGCAATTGAACTGTTTATCCAGTCGCTATTTCAACGGGAAATGGCGAAAGTCGGGAAGCCGTTGTTTTGGAAGCGAAAACAGCAGAAAGCCCAGTTTACTATTTCACCGGAGCAAATGCGTGAAATAAAAGAATTTGCTCGAGAAGGAGCATTTTTCTCTATTTATAGGGTAGAGAAACCACAGGTGCATTTTACATTAGAAATTAGAACATTATCTGAATTTGTGTATGTCAATGAAATTTGGGACGACTTAGAAAATTTTGTGCAATCCGAAGCAGATCAGACGATTGCATTTTCAACTTAATGGAGGGTACGAATGAAAAAGCGACTAGGATTATTATATGGTGGGAAATCAGCGGAGCACGAAGTGTCATTGTCAACCGCAATGGCAGTAACGCAGGCGATCAATTTCGATGAGTACGACGTCTATCCAATCTATATTACAAACGAAGGAGAATGGAGAAAAGGGCAACCACTTCTTCAACCTGTAAAAAATATCGACAACCTACAGTTTACTTCAGAAATGGGGCAATCTCTACCGAATGACATATCAAGCTTCTTACCGGAAGAAAGAGAAGAAAATGCTTCCTTAGATGTCATTTTACCGTTACTACACGGTCCAAACGGAGAAGACGGAACAGTACAAGGGTTACTCGAAGTCATGAACTTACCGTATGTAGGAAATGGTGTATTAGCGTCTTCAGCAGGGATGGATAAAGTCGTGATGAAGCAATTGTTTGCACAAGCAGGCTTGAACCAAGTACCATTCGTGTATTTCATTCGAAAAGAATGGCAAAAAAACCAAGAGCAAAAAATTGGCGAGGTAGAAGCGACGCTTCACTGGCCGGTATTCGTTAAACCAGCAAACTTAGGGTCAAGTGTTGGAATTAGTAAAGCGAATTCTCGCGAAGAATTAATCTCAGCAGTAGAACTTGCATTGAAATATGACCGAAAAATCATTATTGAACAAGGAATTACCGCTCGTGAGATAGAAGTGGCAGTTCTAGGTAACGATGAACCGAAATGTTCTGTTCCTGGGGAAATAAAACCTCTTACAGATTTTTACGATTATCAAGCGAAGTACAAAGATGGCAATACCGCACTGATTATTCCGGCAGAAGTACCAACAGATGTGCTCCAACAATTACATGAAGATGCCGTGAAAGCTTTTAAAATACTTGATTGTGCTGGATTAGTGAGAGCAGATTTTTTTGTCACAGATTCCAATGAAGTACTCATTAATGAAGTAAACACGATGCCAGGATTTACGCCGTTCAGTATGTTCCCATTATTATGGCAACACACGGGAGTTTCTTATCCTGAACTGATCAACCAATTAATTGACTTGGCACTTGAACGACATGAAGAAAAACAACAACTCAACTACACGATGGAATAGGTGAAGATTTGTGAAAGAAAGTTTACAGCACGTTGCAAAATGGCTGAATAGCAAGCAACAATTCGCGGAGGATATTCTCGTGACAGGAGTGTCCATCAATACATTGACTCTCCAAGCGGGTGATTTGTTTATCCCGTTTAAAGGCGAAAAAACAAATGGACATCAATATGTCCAAAAAGCATTTGAATTAGGAGCTTCTGCAGCTTTATGGCAAACAGACGAAGGTGAACCACCTGCTGATTTGCCAATTATTGTGGTGGAAAACACAGAAAAAGCGTTGCAACAAATGGCTAAAGCATATCGAGCAGAACATGGTGCAACATTTATTGGGATTACCGGATCTAACGGAAAAACATCCACAAAGGATTTTGTTGCTGGCGTACTATCTCCTTATTTTCGTGTGCAAAAAACGATTGGGAATTACAATAACCAGTTAGGATTACCTTTAACGATTTTAGGTCTGCATAAGCACACAGAAGTGGCTGTATTAGAAATGGGTATGAGCAATTTCGGCGAAATTTCTTTTTTATCGAATTTGGCGGAACCACATTTAGTGGCTATCACGAATATCGGAGAAGCGCATATGCAAGACTTAGGTTCTCGTGAAGGAATAGCGAAAGCGAAATTTGAGATAGTAGATGGCTTACAACCAAGCGGTACGCTTTTGTACGACGGTGATGAACCGTTATTGAAACCGTTTGTGGATTCGTTTTTGACGAACCCTACTCTTGCAATCGGCTATGACGCAACAAATACACTCTATCCGACCTCCATTGTTGCAACCGATCGTGGAAGTGAATTTCACGTATCGGGATTAGTAGAAGGAACCTTTCAATTGCCCGTTTACGGAAAACACCAAGTGAAAAATGCTTTATTCGCCGTCGCAATTGCCGACAAACTTGGGTTAACTGCCGACCAGATTGCGAGAGGGTTTTTAAATGTTTCTTTAACGGATATGCGTATGCAACCGATGATTTCTTCCACAGGTGCTCTATTTATCAATGACGCGTATAACGCGGCTCCTACTTCCATGAAAGCAGCAATCGACTTTGTTGCTAGTTCGAATTTACGGAATGAAAAATGGCTAGTACTAGGGGATATGTTAGAACTTGGGGAAGATGAAACGGCTTTTCATGGTGAATTAGCATCTTCTATTGCACCCGAGACGATTGACCAAGTGCTTTTACTAGGACCACGTATGAAGCATTTATTCACCAAGTTAGCGCCTACTTTCGGGGAACGTGTGAGATGGTTTGAAGAAGACAAAAAGGCAATGGCGAAAATTTTAAAAGAAGAAACTTCTGATCAATCGATGGTCATTTTTAAAGGTTCTCGAGGAATGGCATTAGAAGAAATCATCGAACAAATTGAAGCATAAAAAGGAGGGAGAGTCGTGACGACAGGTGTCTTGTGCATTCATGGATTTACTGGTGGACCATACGAAGTGTTGCCTTTCGCACATTACTTGCGCGAAAAAACCGATTGGACGATTGCAGTGCCAACGTTACCTGGTCACGGCTCCACTCTTCAATTAAAAAATTGGAATGCGGAAAATTGGTTAATGGAAGCGGAAACGGCATACCGAAATCTTAGCCGTGATGTGGATCGAGTAATTGTAGTAGGCTTTTCCATGGGCGGACTCATTGCGCTGTATTTAGCAATGCGTTATCCGGTCCATAAACTTGTTTTATTAAGCGCAGCAGCAAAATACATATCTCCCGCGCAAATGGCACAAGATATGAAAGAAGTGGCCAAAGACGTTTTTCATGGGAAAGTAAGAGAGAGTTCGTTGTTAAAGCAATATCGATATAAGTGGGCAAATACTCCACTCCGTGCGACGATGCAATTTCTCCGAGTAGCGAAACTCGTGCGACCATATTATGCACAAATTAATCCACCCGTTTGTATCGTGCAAGGGAAACTAGATGGAATTGTACCGTTTACTTCGGCACATTACTTGTTCGAGCAGTTAGGATCGACGGAAAAGAAGCTCATCTTCTCCGAAACTGGCAAGCACCACATCTGTTATAGCGATGACTGCGAAGACTGGTTTGCAAGCGTTTTCAGCTTTTTGGAAAAAGAAAACTGACTATTACGACTGTAGCAGATTCGTTGCAACACACTGTGGGACGTGTTAAACTAACTAGAGCAATGGATACATTTTGTGTAAAGTCTCTTCCGTTTTAGCGAAGAGTTCTTTTTTTTGGACCAACCCACTTACTACTTTATTGAACCGCTCGGAAAGACACCGGGCTTTCCTTTAAATTTAAGTCCCCTCTGAAAATGTAACCATTTGTCAAATGAAATCATAAAGGAGACTGAAATTTTGACAAACTTTTCAGAACTAAACATTAGCGCTTCTACACTTAAATCCGTCAATCGTATGGGATTTGAAGAAGCAACCCCAATTCAAGAAGGAACAATTACATTTGCAATGGAAGGCAAAGACATTATCGGCCAAGCACAAACTGGTACTGGTAAAACAGCCGCATTTGGTATTCCTTTAATTGAAAAAATCGACCCGAAAAACCCTGCCATCCAAGGACTAATCATCGCACCTACTCGCGAACTCGCAATCCAAGTATCAGAAGAACTTTATAAAATTGGATATGACAAACGTGTGAAAATTCTTTCCGTTTATGGTGGACAAGATATTAGCCGTCAAATTCGTGCGCTTAAAAACAAGCCGCAAATTATTGTTGGTACGCCAGGTCGTATTCTAGACCATATTAACCGTCGTACGTTAAAACTAGAAAATGTAAATACACTTGTTTTAGATGAAGCAGATGAAATGTTAAATATGGGATTCATTGAAGATATCAATACAATCCTTGAAAACGTTCCTTCTGATCGTCAAACACTTTTATTCTCAGCAACAATGCCTGCACCAATTCGTAAAATTGCTGAAAACTTCATGAAAAACCCGGAAGAAGTAAAAATTAAATCAAAAGAAATGACAGTAGAAAACATTGAACAGTTCTACGTGAAAGCTCATGAACGTGAAAAATTCGACGTGTTATCTCGTATTATTAACGTTCACCAACCAGAACTTGCAATTGTTTTCGGTCGTACAAAACGTCGCGTGGATGAGTTGTCTCACGCATTAAGTATTCGTGGATACATTGCAGAGGGAATTCACGGAGATTTATCGCAAGCGAAGCGTATGTCTGTTTTAAAACAGTTTAAGTCGAATAAAATCGACATTTTAGTCGCTACAGACGTAGCAGCACGTGGATTAGATATCTCGGGAGTTACACACGTATACAACTACGATATTCCACAAGATCCAGAAAGCTATGTTCACCGTATCGGTCGTACTGGCCGTGCTGGTAAAAGCGGTGTCGCAGTAACATTCGTAACACCTCGTGAAATGGGCTATTTACGAATTGTTGAAGATACAACGAAAAAACGCATGTCACCACTACGTCCACCAACAACGGATGAAGCACTAGTTGGACAACAACGTCTAGCAGTAGACACGTTGAACGAAATGGTTGCGAAAAACAACTTAGGTGATTATCGTACATTCGCAGAAGAATTACTTGAAAAACACGAAGCAATCGATGTAATTGCAGCTGCAATCAAATCGATGACTCGTGAGCCAGATGAAACACCGGTTTCTATCACTGAAGAGCGTCCACTTCCTATGCGTCGTGATGGTCGCAGCGGTGGTCGTTCAGGCGGCGGATACAAAGGTAATCGTAGCGGAGGTCGCAGCAGTGGCGGCGGACGCGGATTTGACCGCAATGGCTCTCGTCGTAGCGGTAGTGCAAGTGGTAGCCGTGACGGATTCCGTCGTGACGGTGGCGGATCTCGTGATGGAGCATCACGCGATGGTGGTTCACGCGGTGGACGTCCACGCACAACTTCACGCAAAGACTCTTAATTTAATCGAAAGCACTTCTCTTCGGAGAGGTGCTTTTTTTATTACTGAAAACTAGCGAAGCAAAATGTTTCCCAATACAAAATAGTTGATTTCCGAGCCATTCAAGTCCATTCCTAGGACAAAATCATCGATTCCGGGGACATTTCACCCACTTTCCGAGACAAAATCGATAATTCCTGAGACATTTTCCTAATTTCACCAACCATCTAATTTATTCCCGACACTCCTACGATGTCTCCTCACAAATCCACGATTTCTCTCCAGTTGTTCCAATTCCATGAAACTACTTGTAAACTGAATCGTATAGATAGTAGAAAGTTGGTGTGGAACATGAAAAATGAACCGAGTAATCATTTATCCCCGAAAAGTCTGCATGTATGGAGAATTTACGGAGCTATCCAAGTGGCCATCGCCGCATTATTGGCAGCAGGGGGCATGGTGTTAACGTATTTTTTGAAAGGTGAGTTTTGGATATACGCAGTGTTAGCGGCTGTAGTTCTTTTACTTGCATATTTCGTTGTCTATTTATTCCCGAAAATTCGTTACAGCAGATGGCGGTACGAAGTACGTGACCAAGAAATCGAAGTACAACATGGATTATTTGTCATGAAACGTACCCTCGTTCCGATGGTGCGTGTGCAACATGTCGATATCGAACAAGGACCAATTTTACGCCTGTACAATTTGGCGAGCATCTCAATTTCGACTGCCGCAACCGATCACTCCATTCCCATGCTAGTGACAGAGGAAGCAAATGAGCTCCGACAACGAATTTCGATATTAGCGAGGGTGATTGAAGATGATCTCTAATGAACGCTACAAATTGCATCCCGTCTCAGCGGTACTCAATTTCCTAAAAGGCTTGAAGGAGCTTCTGCTGCCATTTCTCTTTTTGTTCATCGCCAACGGATTTAACCTCGATGCGTTTACACAAGGTAGTTGGTGGGACAGAATTCCTGCACTCATTGGATTAGCAGCGCTACTATTTGTCGGAATATCTGGAGTCATCAAATGGAAACGCTTCATGTACTGGGTGGACGAAGATGAACTACACATGCAATACGGACTATTCGTGAAAAAAAACCGTACCATTCCATTTGAACGCATCCAAAGTCTAACTTTTACAGAAGGAATCTTACATAGACCGCTTAAACTCATCAAAGTGAAAATCGAAACAGCAAGCTCGAATATCATGGACAAATCAGAAGCGGAATTGACCGCCATCACCTTGCAAGACGCGGAAGCGCTTGAACGTTATATTGAAGACGCGAAACAAGGAAAAAAGCAGGTGACTTTCCACGGAACAGATGAGACTTTGGAGAATGAAGAGAAGCGTAAGCCGTTTTACCAGATGGCTACTAAGGATTTACTTCTCTTAGCTACCACATCAGGAGGAATTGGCGTAGTCTTTTCAGGTATAGCCGTCTTTCTGTCGCAGTTCTCGGAACTTATACCGTATGAAGCAATTTATAGTGAACTAGTAGCGTTTCTACATTTTGGCGCGATTATTGTCATCACGATCGTATTTATCGTGCTTCTCATTGGATGGTTGCTTTCCGTTCTACTGACACTCATTAATTTCCATCAATTCACTATTTGGCGAAGCGACCATCAACTTACTATTTCTCGAGGATTACTTGAAAAGAAAAAAGTAGCTGTACCTTTTGAACGTGTGCAAGGAATTCAGCTTCATGAAAATCCGTTACGTCAATTATTTGGCTACTGTACCGTGATGATTGAAAGTGCAGGAGGCGGGTTGAAAGAAGAGGAAGCCAAAGTAAAATTGTTTCCACTCATCAAAACAGAAAAAGCGAAACGCTTACTTCCGGAACTGTTTCCGACATATGAATGGCCTAAAGAGTGGGAGCACTCCCCAACACGAGCTCGTGCCTTTTTCTTTCGGCTAGACTTCCTATGGATGGTTCCAGCGGTGGCTGCATGCAGCTATTTTTTCTTTCCGTACGGATTATTTAGTCTACTCTTACTGCCAGTTGTCGTGGGAATTGGTATTTGGCAACATCGATCTACTGCATTTGCGACAAACAATAAAGTTGTAGCGATGAGAACGAGAGGGATTAGTTTACGCACGTTTTTAATTGAAAAAAGAAGGGTACAATCGATGGAGCTTTCTCAAAGTATTTTTGCAAGGCGAAAATCGCTTGCCTCAATTAAAACAACGATTAAATCGAGTGTATTAGGTACTAAGGTAAAGCTTCCGTACATGGAAGAAAAGCAAGTCGTTTCGATCATGAACTGGTTTCGACCATAAAAAAGCGGTTACGAGTGATGGCTCGTAACCGCTTTTGAGTTTTTCTAGAATATCTCCTGTATTCGCCTTACTTCACACGTCGAATCGGTGATTTTTTTTTCCAACTAACAATACGTTTAGGATGGAAAAAGCTTAAACCGATTAAAAACCCGACGACAAGACCGGTGATATGTGCAGTCGCATTCACATTGGGTTGCAGGAATGTCATAATCACACTAATCACGATAATCGGTAAAATAATTTGACGGAGTCCTGGAAATGCTTTGCGGGTGTAATATACCAAAGCTCCAAATGCGCCGAATATACCGAAGATTGCCCCACTTGCACCTACATGCACGTAATTTGCATCTTGTAGCAAGTAAGTGAGAATTGTACCGAATAGTCCAGCAAGGAAATAGATGGTTAAAAATCGTACTTTTCCCGTTAACCTTTCCAACTCAGGTCCAAAAAGATATAGTGAGAACATATTAAATAGTAAATGTAAAAAACCTGCATGTAAAAACATTGGCGTGATCAGTCGCCACCATTCTCCATCTCCGATTAAATAATTAGCACCAACGCCCCATTGGAAGAGTGAAAATTCTCCAAATCGGAAACTAGCGAGTATATGTACGATAATATTCAGTGCAATTAAACCAGATACAACAGGGTATTTTGCAAGATATTCTTTGAATTTTTCATTGCGAATAAACATTTTGTCACCTCTTTAGTCTGTCTTGAATTATACATGGAAATGAGAGGGACGTAAAAGGAGAGTATGTATGATTACAGGTATTGGACTAGATATTGTAGAAATCCCAAGAATTAGAGAACTTCTTCTAAAATCGGATAAATTTTATCGCCGTATATTGACGGGTGCAGAGCAGGAAATGTGGAAAGATTTTTCGGATAGCCGGAAAGTAGAATTTCTGGCAGGTCGTTTCGCTGCGAAAGAGGCATTTGTAAAAGCAGTAGGAACGGGAATAGGGATTGAGTATTCATTCCAAGACATCGAGATACAAAAAGAAGCAACTGGCAAACCATTCCTTGTCGTGAAGAAAAAGAAGGTGAATGGGTTTGTCTCGATAACCCACTCGAAAGAATTTGCAGCGGCACAAGTTATTCTTGTTGAATAAAGCGCGGACAATTCTCATAACGTAATAATACGAAATGGGAAAGGATGACAGCGTGAAAAAGAGATGGGCATGGGGTGCCGTGCTAGTTCTGTTAGGCTCTTTACTTAGTGGTTGTGGAAAAGACTCCCCGGAAGAAGTGCTTGAAAAAGTGACAGAGAAGTGGGTAGACACCAAAGGGTATGATGCGAAAGCTAAAATGGAAATAAGAACTGGTACGGAGGCAAGAGTGTACGACGTAGATGTTTGGCACACAAAACCTGACTTTTTCCGAGTAAATGTGACACAAAATGAGGAAGAAATGATGCAAACAATTACCCGCAATAAAGACGGTGTATTTGTTTCTTCCCCAACGCTCGGGAAAACGTACAAATTTAAAAGTGATTGGCCGCAAAAAAATAGCCAAGCATATTTAATCGGGTCACTTGCTGGCGACTTGGCAGCAGACAAGTCAGTTAAAATGGAAGAAACAAAAAAATCGTATATTTTCCACACAGCGACACGCAACAATCAAAAGGAACTATTACCTTCACAAGATATTATTGTTAGTAAAAAAACATTGCTACCGACAAAAGTGTTGTTATTTGATCAAGACAAAAAAGAACAAATTATTTTGACGTTCGAAAAAATTACGTTAGGTAAAACACGTGCCGCAAGTGACTTTGATGTTAATATGGAACAGAGCACAGATGAAGAAAAAGCTGTAAGCGCGGATATGGAAGTGCCAGAACTAAAAACACATTATCCAACGATGAGTTGGGAAGGCGTGACGAAGCTAGATGAGAAAGTCGTTAAAAGTGACGCAGGCGATCGAATTATTTTGACCTATGGCGGAGATCGTTCCTTCACTATTATTCAATCAAGTCAACCGATCGAAACTGCGGAAGTGGTACCAGTTTTTGCAGCAGGAGATCCAGCTGATTTAGGAGTTGCAATCGGCGCGATTACAGAAAACTCCGTGGCATGGGAGCATGATGGAATGCACTTTTTCCTAGCATCTAATTCCATGACTCAAGAAGAAATGATTGCTGTAGCGGCTTCATTACAGCCAGAAACAGTAAAATAATCTATTCGACAAAGAAGGTTCACCATGATACTACCAACATACCGACCAACTTATGCACAAATTGATCTAAAAGCAATTACGCACAATATCGTGTCCTTGCGAAAGGTTCTTCCAGATGAAACCAACATCATCGCAGTTGTAAAAGCAGATGCATATGGGCATGGCGTGGAGGCTGTCAGCAAAGCTGCACTAGCGGCAGGTGCTACCATGTTGGCAGTTGCAACGCCAGATGAAGCAATTGAACTTAGAAATCTTGGCTTTCAAGCAGACATTCTTGTCCTCGGCGCATCACCTGTTTCATTTGCCAACATTGCTGCACAACAAAATATTATCTTAACGGTCTTTCAAGCGGAGTGGATCAACGAAGTCCAAGAGTTGGTAAAACCCCTTCGGATCCATTTGAAAATAGACACAGGAATGGGACGTTTAGGAATTCGTTCAGAGTTAGAGTTGACCGAGATTCTTCAAGTACTTAAAAGGCGACCTACCATTCAAGTGGAAGGTGTTTACACTCACTTTGCGACAGCGGATGAAGAAGACACGCAAAAGTTTGATCAACAATTAGAGACGTTTCAATACATGTTGCGTCTCTTTCCAACGCCTGTCCCGTTCATCCATGCGAGTAACAGTGCAGCGAGCATCACAAAAAAGAATGCGATTTTTCAAGGTGTCCGCTATGGTATTGCTATGTATGGGTTGCCAGCATCCAATTATGTGAAGGAAACAATGCCGTTTGAAATGAAACCCGCTCTTAGCTTGCACACACAACTTGTTCATGTAAAAAAAGTGTCAGAAGGGTCGACTATTAGTTACGGTGCAACGTATACAGCTCCCAAGGACGAGTGGATCGGAACAATACCTATTGGCTATGCAGATGGTGTCTTGAGAGGATTGAGTGGTCAAGAGGTATTAATCCAAGGGAAAAGAATGCCAATTATCGGTAGAATTTGCATGGATCAATGTATGATTTTACTGGATAAGTCCTATCCTATTAATGAGCCCGTTACTTTAATTGGCCAGCAAGGGAACGAAACGATTGAAATAGACGAATGGGCGAAAAAGCTGAACACCATCAGTTATGAAATTCCATGTCTACTAACGAAACGTGTGCCAAGAGTGTTGAAGAACAACTAAATAGCGACTCCGACAACAAAAAAATTGTCAGAAAGTTTCCTTCTATGTCTTCTCATGTCATCTTTTGGATGTTATGATAGAAAAGTAGCGAAATAGGAACGGGTTTGTCGGAGGTGTTTGCTGTGAATAAAAACAGAAAAACAAAGGAAGTCATTGTGCGTCTTCCAAGAAACTATGCAACGGATATTAGCTCATTGAACAACGCCGTGAGCCAAGAAGAGTATGTTTATATTTCGACAAAAAAGGTAATTAATCAAGTGGAACCAAATCTTATACGAGAAGCGATGATGCGTGGATACGTAGAAATGTCCCACATCAATTTAACGCTTGCAAGTGAAAGCTTGCACTTAGAGTATGAAGCAGAGCATACGTGGGAGCGTCTCGTAAGCGGAGGATGACATTTTGAACGTTAAACGAGGAGACGTCTTTTTTGCAGATTTGTCACCAGTGATCGGGTCAGAGCAAGGTGGTACGAGGCCCGTTCTGGTGATTCAAAATGATATTGGCAATCGATTTAGTCCGACGGTGATCATTGCTGCTATCACAGCGCAAATTCAAAAAGCAAAGTTGCCAACACATGTAGAGATAGATGCAAAAAAGTATGGCTTTGAACGGGATTCCGTCATACTGTTGGAACAATTGCGAACGATTGATAAATCACGTCTAACAGACAAAATCACACAATTAGACGATGAAGTGATGGAAAAAGTAGATGAAGCGTTAGAAATTAGCATCGGCTTAGTCAAATTTTAATACATAGAACAAACATCTTTTGATACTCCTCAAAAGATGTTTTTTACATGTTAAATGGCTATTTTAGGAAGATTTTTCTTCTAAAATACATCTTCTTGTAAACGTTTAAAATACCGTTTAACGTGTTAAAAATGATTTACGTGTTCTTTTTTCAAAATTCCGATACAATAGAGTTAAGTAGTTTTCATTTCAAGGAGGGGCCTTATTTAGATGAACAGGAAAATGGCACATTTCATCAATGATAATATAGATGAAATTTTAGAAAAATGGTTAGTGCAAATGAAAGATGATTCAGAGGAACGTTTCTTTCATATAATGTCCGATGATGTAATTGAACGTACAAGTCGAGAATTTGCAGAGTTAATGGTTTCCAATCTTTTTGATTCGGAAAAACATTATGAAAATCGGTTAAATGAATTTACGCAAAAAGTGGTTCGCTTTGGTTGGTCGATTAGTTTTGTATTAAAAGGGATCACGAATTTCTCTACTATTGTGTATCAAGAGATGGAAAAGGAAAAAGTAATCACGGAAGAGAACATTAAAGACTATTTGGATATTTTCACAGATTGGATTACGCCAATGCGAGACGGCATTGTCGAAACGTATGCGAAAACATGGGAACGTACGGTTCAACTGCAGAAAATTGCATTGCAAGAACTTTCAGCTTCCCTTATACCAGTGTTTGATAAGATTTCTGTCATGCCCTTAGTCGGTACGATTGATACGGAACGTGCGAAGTTAATCATGGAAAATTTATTAGAAGGCGTAGTGAAGTATCGTTCGGAAGTAGTCTTGCTTGATATCACTGGTGTACCTGTTGTTGATACGATGGTTGCGCATCATATTATTCAAGCTGCAGATGCAGTACGTTTAGTCGGTGCGAAGTGTATGTTAGTAGGAATTCGTCCAGAAATTGCACAAACAATTGTTGCGTTAGGTATCAACTTACGTGACTTTACGACAACGAGTACCCTTCAACGTGGAATGGAAGAAGCGTTAGCATGGACAAACCGTCAAATCGTGGAGGTGGAAGAAGCGTGAATTTAAGAATACCAATTTTAAAATTAAAAGACGTTTTGATTGTGTCCATTCAATGGGAGTTAGATGATCAGACTGCTTTGCAATTCCAAGAGGATTTATTGAATAAGATGCATGAAACGAGTGCTAGAGGAGTAGTAATCGATTTAACTCCTATCGATTTCATCGATTCTTTCATTGCAAAAGTTTTGGGAGACGTTATTAGCATGTCAGGTTTGATGGGTGCGAAAGTCGTCATTACCGGAATTCAACCTGCAGTTGCAATAACATTAATTGAACTAGGTATTCGACTAGAAGATGTAATGACTGCTCTTGATTTAGAAAATGGTCTGGAAAAACTCCAAAGAGAATTGGAGGTCTAGAGATGGTACATCGGTCTTCTGTTGAGATTTTGACCGAGTGGGATATTGTTGCCGCTAGACAACTGGGACGTAATGAAGCGAAGGAAGTAGGTTTCGGTACAGTCGACCAGGCAAGGATTACGACAGCAATTAGTGAACTCGCTCGAAACATTTATTTATATGCCGGCAAAGGCAAAATTGAAATTGAACGCGTTTCAGAAAGTGGATTACAAGGCATTATCATCATCGCCTCAGATGAAGGCCCAGGAATTCCAGATGTACGAAAAGTGATGGAGGATGGATTTTCTACCTCCGGCGGTCTCGGTGCTGGAATGCCAGGTGTTAAACGCTTAATGGATGACTTTAAAGTGGATACGGTCCTCGGTGAAGGAACTGTCATTAAAGCTACAAAATGGCTTAGATAGGGGGTTTTCTAATTGCCTCAGGAAGTAGAAAGACAGTATAAAGAGATTTTACGTCAATATGTCATGAGACAAACGGAACAAAACCTTTATGCGGGTCAAAATTTTAGCAGACAATTGATTAAGAAGAACATTGCACCTGAAGAAGTTATTAGCATACATAAGTCTGCTCTAGAAGAAATGTTTCCTGATTTGCCGCTCAATGTTTGGCATTCATTCGATTTGTTGATAGAAATGATGATTCGTTACGGCTTAGCCCATCGCGAACATCAAAGTCTGTTAGAAAAACAAGAAGAAATGAAAGTGGAAATGGATCTTGCAGCGAATGTTCAAGAAACATTATTAAAAACGAGAGTGCCCAATGTCGAACGATTAGACATTGGGTTAATCTCCGTTCCTGCAAAAAAGATGAATGGCGATTACATTTATTTCTTAAGCGACAATGAAAAACATGCTGGTGTTGCGGTGGCGGACGTCATCGGTAAAGGAATTCCAGCAGCTCTTTGCATGTCCATGGTCAAATACGGAATGGACAGTTTTCATGATTTAAATGCAAATCCAAAGGTAGTCCTAGATGTTATTAACCGAATTGTGGAAAAAAGTGTGACGGATGATATGTTTATTTCTATGTTTTATGGGAGATACAATGTAGACGACTCCACATTCACATATGCTTCTGCTGGACATGAGCCGGCCCTTTTTTACGATAGTGAAAAAGGAGAATTCCGTGAATTGCATGCGAAAGGTTTATTGCTAGGGGTTGTACCTAACGTAGACTACCAACAGTATGACGTGAAAATGGAAGTGGGAGACTTCGTTGTGATGATGACAGACGGAGTAACCGAGTGTCGTTCAGATGATGGATTCATTGAACAAGAAACCATCACTAAAATGATTGAAAAAATGAAGGATCAACCTGCTCAAAAAATCGTGGACCAAGTGTTCGTTGAATTGGAAAAAATGCAGCATTTTGAACTTCGAGATGATTTCACGCTTGTCATTTTTAAACGAGTTTCGTAAAAATGTTTCGAATTGAAGGTTTTGTGGTATGTATGTACTACAACTTGTAAAAGATACATATAAACTGATGAGGTGTCCTGGATGAATATAGAAGTTAAAATTTTTCAAGAGAATGAGAATGCTGAAGTTCGTATTGCAGGAGAAATCGACGCTTTTACCGCGCCAATTCTTCGTGAAAAGTTAGCAGAAGTAGATGTGAATGAAAATCTTCAAGCAACACTAAATTTTGAAGAGGTAAATTATATGGATAGTACGGGTCTAGGAGTGATTGTTGCTTTTTTCAAAAATGTGAATGCACATGGTGGAAAAGTAACGTTAACTGGACTGTCATCTCGATTGAAACGTCTTTTTGACATCACGGGATTAGGCGAAATTATGAATATAGACGATCAACAAAAAGGTGGCAACGACTAATGAGACCATTCGATTATGTAGAAATTCGTGTTCCTGCCAAACCTCAATATGTAGGTGTAGCACGATTAACGATTTCCGGACTAGCGAGCAGAATTGGATTTACGTATGACGATATTGAAGATTTAAAGATTGCTTCAAGTGAGGCGATTACGAATGCAGTACAACATGCTTATGCGGATGTAAATGAAGGTGAAGTAGTTGTAGGCTGTGCTCTTTATGAAGATAAAATTGAAATTATGGTAGCTGATCATGGGAAAAGCTTTAATTTCGAAGAAACGAAACAAAAAGTTGGCCCTTACCACGAACAACAAGAAGTGGAATTCCTTCGAGAAGGTGGCCTTGGACTTTACTTAATTGAGACATTAATGGATGAGGTGAAGGTACACCACCAAGAAGGCGTAACGGTCTTTATGACAAAATATGTCGGTGATGAGCAGGTGGAAGAAAATGTCGAAACTATCTCCTCCTGAACATGAGTCAAAAGAACAAATCCTTGAATGGATTAAAGCATACCAAGAGAATGAAGATGACGAAGCCCAAACGAAGTTAGTATTAAACTATAAACGTTTAGTCGAGTCAATCGCACGTAAATATTCGAACGGTAAATCCTATCATGAAGATATTGTTCAAGTCGGAATGCTTGGTCTATTAGGTGCAATCCGACGGTACGATCCAAGTTTTGGAAGAACATTTGAAGCTTTCGCCGTTCCGACGATTATTGGTGAAATCAAACGGTTCCTTCGAGATAAAACTTGGGCAGTTCATGTTCCAAGAAGAATTAAGGAGCTTGGACCTCGTATCAAGGCTGCGGTTGAAACGTTAACAACAGAACTGCAACGATCACCTAAAGTGTATGAAATTGCAGAGTTTTTGCAGGTCGATGAAGACGATGTATTGGAAGCAATGGAGATGGGGAAATCCTACCAAGCGCTTTCGATGGACCATTCTTTAGAATCTGATTCAGATGGTAGTACGGTTACATTGTTTGATGTTATTGGACAAGCAGACGATGGCTACGAGAAAACAGATCAACGTATGTTGGTCGCAAATGCATTGAGTGTTCTATCTGAGCGTGAGAAGGAAGTCATACAATATACATACATCGAACAACTTAGTCAGAAAGAAGCCGGTGAAAAACTCGGAATCTCGCAGATGCATGTATCCAGATTACAACGGAAAGCAATTAAAAAATTACAAGACGCAATATTAGCAGCTGGTGGTGCTTCGTAATGAATCAAATTATACATCCTTTTTTAGAAGTGTTTGTTTACCAAGAGGCAAAGGAAGGAAATGACGAGTCGGGTGATGCGTACTTCACGTTCATGAATGAAGAATATTTCATTTGTGCAATTGCTGATGGATTAGGCAATGGACCAGGAGCAAGAAGATCTTCTGAAATCATTCCTCAAATACTGGAAGAGTATCATCACGAATCAATTGATAGTCTTCTTTTGCGTTCAAATGAACAGATGTTCCAAAAACGTGGTGCTGCTGTAGCTATTGTAAAAGTGGATTTTAAAGAAAAGACGATTGCTTATAGTTGTGTTGGGAATATTAAGTTTTACTTAACGCATCAAACAGACGAAAAGATGGTCTACCCTCTTCCTGTTATGGGGTATTTATCAGGTCGACCGACAAAAATTCATACACAGACCTATAAATACCAACCTGGTGATTTGTTTTTAATGCATTCGGATGGTGTCGTATTGAACAACCCTAGAACTCTTCTGCGGAATAGTAGAGGGGCAAATGACCTTCATCAAACGCTGATTCAAACGATTGAACATGGTGACGATGCCACGTTTATTGCAGGAAGCTTACTTCAATAACTTCTAACCTATACGGGACTTCCGTATAGGTTTTTTCAAAAGATAAGAAAGTATATAAATTTTAATGCCATGAGCCCTGTGTTCATGGTATTTTTGCATTATGGAGACTAACATTTTAAAACTCATATTTTTTGACCAACATCGTCATTGGGAAAAATTTATTCAAAAGCACGGAACGCGTGTAAGACCGGTGGTCTTAAAAGAGGTAAAAAAGTTTGAAGGATGTGGGAAGGTCGTAAATGGTTTCAAACTCTTCGTCTGCGAAGGTTGTCATGAGACCAAAAAGGTAGCCTATCGTTGTAAGGGGAGATTTTGTACCACCTGTTCTGTTGGTGAGAGTGAAGAATGGAGCCGTATCCTAGCCAATGAAGTAATTCAGGTCAATCATCGCCACGTCATCTTTACCATTGATGAGGGCTTGAGAGATGTGTTTCTATTGCATCCTCATTTACTTAAAGAGTTGATGGATGAGGCCGCTCGAATCATCAAAGATTTCTTCTGGAAAAAGGCAAAGATTGAACCAGGTATCATATCGGGTATTCATACATTTGGTTCGCAAGTGAACTTCAATCCCCATGTCCATATGCTTGTCAGCATGGGAGGCATCAATCTAAAAGGAGAATATGTGGACTACAACTTCATCCCGTTCGCGATGTTAAGGAAACAATGGCAGACCGTCGTACTGAAGCTAATTCGAAGAAATCTGGATGCTAGAGAGAAGAGACAAGTCCAATCGAGACTGCAGGCTGCCTACAACAATAACAAGGACGGCTTCTATGTGCATGCGCCAAAACAGAAAGGTAAAGTTCAAGAACAGTTACGCTACATAGGACGTTATATGCGACGACCTGCGATTGGTCTCAATCGGATCGTGGCATATGATGGAGAGATGGTTACTTTCAGCTATAAGGACAAGACCGATGGTCTTGAAAAGACAGAGATTGTGACAGTCGAAGAGTTTATCACGAGATTGATCCGTCATATTCCTGATGAACAGTTCAAGACGATTCGTCATTATGGCATGTATGCAAGAAACCGAAAAGCGAAGGTAAAAGCTCTACTTACAAAATGGCAAAAAGAGGTCAAAAAATGGTTTGTGAAGACTGGAGCTAAGATCCGTAAGCGTAACTGGCGTGAAAAGTTTCTCGTAAACAATCAGCCAGATCCTTTGGTGTGCCCAAAATGCGAAAACCATTTCGTGTTCAAGGGAGAGGTCTGTCTACAGGAGGGTGTACTGACGATAAGGGTGGCGTTATGCGATAATACAAAGAAATACTTAGAGAGGATGATTAATTATCTCACCAGTCAGCAAGGGTCGAAAGAAGAAAAAGGCCAGTTCGCCTAAGGCGAGACCGGCTAAAGTGAAATACATCTGTCTCCTCTGTGATACAACTGAACTGATCTCCTATGACGTCGTCCGTGAAATGGATCGACTTGATGAGGGTGGCGACCAAGATGTCGCTCCCATGTTTGAATCCGATCAATGTGGAGCGGGTATGTATCCTGAATCGTACAAGGGTGTATCTGGGATACACTATAAAATATCAGATGTGAAATAGTTCAAAAAGGTCCGGCCGGGTTTATCGGCCGGATTTTCTTAATTGGTTGAAGATTTTATTAGGAAGATCTTGAGTAATAAAAGGTTTACATAGAATCAGCATAGACTGAATCTCCCGCCACAATTACCGAATCTCTCGCCATAATGCCCGAACCGGCCGCCACAATTGCCAAACACACCTCCACAATACCCGAATCCCCATCCCACCCTTAACTCCAAAAGTCAAGTCTTCCTTTCCCACTCAATCTATGGTTTAATAAACACAAGTACACAACATTTAGTGATTTAGCGAGTTACAGGTACCATATCTATGGTTTAATAGGGAATTCGGTGAAAAACCGGAGCTGTCCCCGCAACTGTAAGTGCGGACGACTGCCAACACAAGCCACTGCGTGAGAACGTGGGAAGGCACGGCAGAAGGAAGATGCACAAGCCAGTAGACCTGCCTGTTCTCGCACGAGCTTCACCTTCTTCGGGGATTGAGAAGGGAACGCGAACGTGCCGGTAGCGGTCTTACGCGTTTTTTCGTCGTTTTCAAACGGCGGTTCCCTGAAAAGGTGAGCCGTCGCTTTTTTGTGTCAAAAAGGAGGAAGCCCCATGAAGACTCACACACTTTTCCGTAGTGAAGAACAATTGAAACAGCGGTTTACTGCTGAACAACTTGACGATTTTTGGCGTGTCTCTAAGCGCTGGAAGATTCGTCACCCGCAAGGCGCGGAGGACGCCTGGCAACAAGCTATGATCTTAGAAGCCCTCAGCTTACTCGATGAACGAAACCCACACTATACCTTTGTAGCAGCCAGTCTCTATGAACAACAACTGTATCACCAGGTGGCAGCTTCACGAGGGGTTGAAGTCGATCATGTTCACCAGGTCTTCGCACGAGAAGCAAATCGGTTGGCAGCGAAAGGGCTCTATCAAGCAGAAGTCGTTTCGAGCTTCACTCAACAAGAACTCACGGAGATGAGCACCTGGCTCGATCGATCGCGCAACCAACTATTCACCTATATTGGATTGAAGACGTTAGTCGACCGTTACGTGACGCGTGATTTTAATCGGCAAGTAGTCGAGCTTCCACAAGAACGCTGGCTGATGATTGCCATGACATTGCACCGACACGAGACAGAACATCGCCTTGAAAAGATCAAAGAAGCTTACTGGGCACTCAGTAATCTCTATATGACAGTTGCGACGCCCACTCTTGCGAATGCAGGGAAACCAAATGGTCAGCTGTCGAGCTGCTTTATTGATACCGTCGATGATAGCTTACAAGGCATTTACGACAGCAATACCGACGTCGCCACGTTATCAAAGTATGGTGGTGGGATAGGTGTATACATGGGCAAAGTGCGTAGCAGAGGTTCGAGCATCCGAGGGTTCAAAAATGCATCGAGTGGTGTTGTGCCATGGATCAAACAACTGAACAACACCGCAGTCAGTGTGGATCAACTGGGTCAGCGTCAAGGGGCTATTGCAGTCTACCTCGATGCATGGCATAAAGATATTCTCGCGTTTCTTGATCTCCGCCTCAACAACGGTGACGAGCGACTTCGGGCACATGATATCTTCACAGGCATCTGTCTACCTGACCTCTTTATGGAAAAAGTAGAAGCACGAGAAGACTGGCATTTGTTTGACCCTTATGAAGTGAGAACTGTCATGGGATTTTCTCTTGAAGACAGCTATGACGAGTTCGATGGCCGAGGCACATTTCGCACGAGGTATGAAGCGTGTGTTGCTCATCCTGAATTGACGCGTGACACCGTGCCGGCTATAGAAATCATGAAGCGCGTGATGAAGAGTCAGCTCGAAACCGGCGTGCCATTTCATTTTTACCGAGACGAAGTGAACCGTCAGAATCCTAATTCACACGCGGGGATGATTTACTCAAGCAACCTTTGTACAGAAATCATGCAGAACATGTCGGCCACCACGTTTCAGTCGACAGCCATTGAAGACGATGTCATCGTAACGAAACGCATTCCAGGAGATTTTGTGGTGTGTAACTTGTCGTCGATCCATCTGGCTCGGGCAGTTGAAGATGATGTACTGGAGCGCTTAATTCCAGTCCAAGTTCGCATGCTCGACAATGTCATTGATTTGAATGAACTACCCGTCCCACAGGCGAAGCGGACAAATCAGCGTTATCGCGGCATTGGGCTGGGCACATTTGGGTGGCATCATCTGCTTGTGAAGAAAGGAATTCGTTGGGAGTCAAAAGAAGCGTCAAAGTTTGCGGATGAACTTTACGAGCAAATTGCATGGCTGACCATCAAAGCCTCTGCCGATCTAGCAGAAGAACGAGGGACGTATCCTTTATTTGAAGGGTCCGACTGGGAAACAGGTGCCTACTTCGGGAAAAGAGGATATACAGAAGAGAAGTGGAAGCAACTGAAAGAACAAGTGGCGACAACAGGAATACGTAACGGCTATTTAATGGCGGTGGCTCCGAACTCCTCAACAGCCATCATTGCAGGAACAACAGCAAGCATTGACCCGATCTTCCAGAAGGTCTACTCCGAAGAAAAGAAAGATTACAAGATTCCCGTCACCGCACCGGACTTGAATGAAGAGACGACATGGTATTACAAGTCAGCGTATTACATTGACCAGCACTGGACGATTCGTCAAAATGCCGCTCGTCAGAAGCATATCGACCAAAGTATATCTTTAAACTTTTACGTTCAAAACACGATTCAAGCGAAAGAACTGTTGGCTCTTCACCTAGATGCTTGGAAGAGCAAGATGAAATCCACATACTATGTACGATCCACATCCATCGAACTGATCGATTGTGATTCGTGTTCAAGTTAAGGAGGAGAAAATATGACACTAGCAAAACGAGTACTACTCGATGAAACGGCACCCAACCGTTCGACAGGTATTGTGAACGGAGAATCTTCAAATATATTGAACTGGGATGATGTTCGGTTTCGCTGGGCGTATCCTAAATACAAAAAGATGCTCGGGAATTTCTGGACACCGTTTGAAATCAACATGAGCCAAGATATTCGCCAGTTTCCAGAGCTTTCACAAGATGAACGTGAATCGTTCTTGAAAATCATTGGGCTTCTTGCATTGCTCGATAGTGTGCAGACAGACTTCGCAGGGAAAGTAGCGGACTATCTGACGGATTCTAGTCTTTCCGCCCTCATGATTATCTTGGCCCAACAAGAAGTCATCCATAACCATTCGTATTCGTATGTGTTATCGAGCCTTGTGAGTGATGCGGAACAGAAAAAAGTCTTTGATTACTGGCGAACGGAAGAAAGTTTGAAGTCTCGAAATCGTTTTGTGGTATCAGGCTATCAAGCGTTTGCGGAGCAACCGACCGTGGAAGGATTACTTGATGCGGTGATTTACGATGTCATCTTGGAAGGGCTATTCTTCTATTCAGGGTTTGCGTATTTTTATCACTTGGCACGTCATCAGAAGATGGTGGCGACCAGTACGATGATTAACTACATCAATCGAGATGAACAACTGCACGTGGATTTATTCGTGAAGATCTATCAAACACTTTTAGATGAACACCCTCACCTCGATACAGCGGAACAACGCGCGAAAGTGACAGCGACATTTCGAGAAGCAGCCGAGCTTGAAATTGATTGGGCATATGAAGTGATAGGTTCAAAGATTGAAGGTTTAGATGTAGACGATGTCGAAGAATACATTCGATTTATGGCGAATGTCAGATGCAATCAACTGGGTGCAGAAAAACCGTATCCTCAAGTGAGGCAAAATCCCCTGCGCTGGATCAAAGCTTACGAAGAAGTGGACCTTGGCAAGACGGACTTCTTCGAGCAGAAATCGCGACAATACGTCAAGGTGAATGTGGCCGATAACGGTTTTGACGAACTATAACAAAAAGACACATGTCCGGTTCAGCAGTCCGGATATGTGTCTTTATTTTGTTTCGCGTGTATCAATCATCGAGAAGGTTCCCGCCATAGCGTCTAAACGAACACCAAAGCCTTCCGAAGCGGCAAGAGGATGGAGTACAGTTAATACGAAAACACCTGTTTTACCCGGGTTTTCAAGGAGATAGACGGTGAAGCGTTCACTATCGCTTGTCCCTGTATGACTAAATGCTTCCAGTGGATCTGTGACTTCCTCGAGGCCTCCAACACGAAAGTCTTCGCGCAACTGTTGCATGCGAGTGTCGGCGAGAGATGTAATGGTTTGATCCGGAACGAATTCAATAGATAAACTAGATAAGGGTGATTCATTAGCTGTAATCGTTTGTGTCAGCCCGTCTTCAAAAGTGAAACGTTCTTCATCTACATAGATGACATATGAATTATCTTGATCAGAATGACGCGTAAGTTCAAGCTTCTCTTGAGTCCCTTCAATTTCAAGGGCCATCTCTTTCGTCTCTGCAAACTCACTCAGATCTGGAAGTTCAATCACTTCTTGTTCCGTGGCCGATTTATTTGGGTCAATTTCTTCTTCGTCAACGAGTTCACCGGGTTTTTGAGGTACTAAATCGGAAGACAGGAAATAAATCAGCCCTATCATCAATGCCGTAAGGAAGAGTACATAGAGTATTCTTTTGCGCATCTTTTTATGGCCCCCTTCACGTACTCACACTATTCCCGTTTATTCCAGCACTTCAAACGTTTTCAACATGGCATGGAACCTTGCGCCATGACCTTCTTGCGCTTCAAGGAAGACCGTTTGAGTAATGACGATCGTGAGATTCTCATATTGCTCTTTAAGGATATAGATGGTCACTACTTCGCTTGAAGGTTCATTACCTGCACGGGCATGGAGTGTGTAAGCATCTAGAGGGTCTGTGACGATGTCTGAAATAAGTTCTGCATCAGGAAAGCGCTGTTGAAGTATATTTGCTTGTTCAGAAGCCACTTGAGTGGGTTGTTTATCAGCAACAGTTTCGATTCGAAGTCCCACTTCTGGATAGCCATTTCCAACTTGATCGCGTGCAGTAATGAAAGTCGCTGTATCGTCAAGTTCAGTCTGGTCGAATGAAATATCGTAGCGCACTTCATCGGCATATAAGAGATAAGCGAAGTTACCGGGTATGACGCGAACCATTGGAATTTGTTCTGTTGTCCCTTCAATTTCAAGTGGGACGTTTTTCTCTTCAGGATGGGTTTGATTAATTTCAGCAATACGTTCTTCAGTAGTAGGCTCGTCGTTTGATGATTCTTCATTAGACGGCTCTTCGTCAGTTTCTTCTACTTCGTCTGTTGTACCGTTATTTCCGTTCGTTTGCTCTTCGGGCTGCTCATCGATTGCTTGCTCAGGTGCTTGAGTATTTTGTGAAAAAAACAACACAGCTGCAATGACGAGAACAAGAGCGGCAATACTTGCCATCCAAGTTCGTTTCATTAGAGATCTCCTCCTCATTTTTTGTTGATCTTTTTTAAGTTCCTGTTCAATGGACATCCATACGTCATCTAAGTCATGTTGTTCAGTTGTGACCTTCTTCAAATCTTGTTCCCACTTTTCCATAGTCTGACCTCCTTATCCCTCTCCATAAGCTTCGCGCATCAATGCTTTTGCTTTCGTCAGCCTGGATTTTAAGGTGTTGATGTTGAGTGACAGCATGTCCGCAATCTCTCTTTCCTTCCAGCCGTCCATGTATTTAAGCAAGAGAGGAATACGGTAGTCTTCAGGTAGACGCATCGCGGCATCGAGTACATCGATTTTCGGTTCTTGTGAATCGTTCGAAGCGAAATGCGTAGTTGATTCTACTGGAAGGAGGCGTGCCTCTTTCTTATTTCCAAAAGAAGAACCGTTAAACTGAATATCCTACTCTTCTAGGTGTTCATGCATGAATGTAGACAAATGGTTGGGTCAAAAATGGTATAATGAGGCGGTGCTTACGAAAGAATGAGTAAGCTTGATTGTAGGGAGGAGCTTTTTTATGGCTGAAACAAAATTATATGAACAGATTGCAAAAGGAACTTCCTCAAAAGTTCACCAAGTTAAAACGGTAGTCGAATTATTAAATGATGGAAATACGGTTCCTTTTATTGCGAGATATCGTAAAGAAGCAACAGGTTCGTTAGATGAAGTGCAAATTAAAGAAATCGAAGATCGATATAAATATATCGTGCAGCTAAATGATCGAAAAGAAGAAGTAGTTCGATTAATTGATGAACAAGGAAAGCTTACAGAAGAATTGGAAAAAAACATTCGAGAAGCAACTGTCTTGCAACGAGTGGAGGATTTCTATCGTCCGTTTAAGCAGAAGCGTCGTACTCGCGCAACGATTGCCAAAGATAAAGGATTAGAACCATTGGCAGATAGCATCCTTACTGAAAATTATCCGACTAATTTGGAGGAATTTGCAGAAACATTCATTTCTGAAGAAAAAGAAGTTCTTTCTATAGAAGACGCGTTGCAAGGTGCACGGGATATTTTAGCAGAACAATTTGCAGATGATCCTAAAATTAGGGAAAAAATTCGTCAATTAACGAGAACAGTTGGGACCATCCAATCACAAGTAAAAGACCAGGAGAAAGATGAAAAAAGTGTTTTTGAAATGTATTATGATTACTCCGAGCCCGTTGCAAAGATTGTTCCACACCGAACACTTGCATTAAATCGTGGAGAGAAAGAAGATATCTTGCGCGTGCAAATTGTTGCGCCAGTGGATCGAGTTATAACACTAATGGAAAATGAATGGTTGCACTCTAAGAAAGCGGATATTGTAGAACAAATTCATCTAGCGATTGACGATTCATACAAACGATTGATTGCACCATCCGTTGAACGAGAAATTCGTAATGAGCTTTCGGAAAAAGCAGAAAATCAAGCAATTCACATCTTCTCGGAAAATCTTAAAAACTTATTATTGCAACCACCAATGAAAGGGAAGATGGTACTTGGAGTAGACCCAGCTTACCGGACTGGTTGTAAACTTGCAGTAGTCGATGAAACGGGGAAAATGTTAGAAGTTTCGGCGATCTACCCACATGCTCCCAAAATGGATGTTGTAGGATCAAGGCGAAAGGTTTTAGATGTGTTGTCGAAATATCCGATTTCCATTATCGCTATAGGGAATGGAACTGCCTCTCGAGAAACGGAACAATTTATCGCATCTTGTTTACAAGAACAAGATGGGGAGACTGCTTACGTGATTGTCAATGAAGCAGGAGCAAGTGTCTATTCAGCTTCTGATGTAGCAAGATCCGAATTTCCAGATTTACAAGTCGAACAACGCAGTGCAGTTTCAATTGCGCGCCGCCTTCAAGATCCGTTGTCTGAGTTAGTGAAAATTGAACCAAAGGCTGTAGGTGTTGGGCAATACCAACACGACGTTTCTCAAAAGAAATTAAATGAATCATTAACATTCGTTGTAGAAACAGCAGTTAACCAGGTGGGTGTGAATGTGAATACCGCATCTGCATCATTGCTACAGTATGTTTCGGGCTTATCAAAAACGGTTGCTGAAAATGTCATAAAACTTCGCGATGAAAAAGGAAAATTCTCGTCACGGACGGAGTTAAAGAAAATCCCTCGTTTAGGTGCGAAAACATATGAACAAGCAATCGGATTCTTACGTGTACCGGAAGGGAAAAACCCGCTAGACGCAACAGGGATTCACCCAGAGTCTTATAAACTTGCGGAAAACATTTTAGAAAAAGCTGGACTTTCCAAAAAGGATATTGGAAAAGAAGTAGCTATCTCAAAATTGGATGAATTATCGATTACCGATCTCGCAACTGAATTAGAGGTAGGAGAAGTGACCATTTTAGATGTAGTGGAAATGCTTAAGCGACCAATGCGAGATCCGAGGGAAGCATTTCCTCAACCCCTGTTAAAAACCGATGTATTAAAAATGGAAGACTTATACGAAGGATTAGAACTTCAAGGGACAGTTCGAAATGTCGTCGACTTCGGTGCGTTTGTAGATATTGGAGTAAAACAAGACGGTTTGGTACACATTTCGAAATTGAAAAATGGTTTTGTTAAACATCCTTTAGATGTAGTTTCACTAGGTGATATTGTAACAGTATGGATTGACCAAGTGGACGTGAAAAAAGGTAGAATCGCTTTAACGATGTTACCGCCGAAGAAATCAGAGTAAGTAAATTTTTTCAGGACAGAGGAAACTTTGTCCTGTTTTTTCAAAGGTAGGGTACGAATGACGAATCAAGAATTACAGAAATTAGTAGAGATAATTTCCCTCGAAATTTTTCATAAAGCATTTCTTCATGAGGCGACGTTCAACAATCGGTTACGAACAACTGGAGGTAGATACTTGCTGAAAACTTCTGCGATTGAAATAAATCCTGCAGTGTTCTCTTTGCACGGAATGGAGGAATTAGATGGTGTCATACGTCATGAGTTATGTCATTATCACCTTCATCGAGAAGGGAAAGGCTATAAACACCGCGATGCAGATTTCAGAAACTTACTAAAAGTATCAAAGGCACCGAGATTTTGCTCCATGTTAATAGAACGAAAAGATAAAAGCGAGAAGAAAATCCATCTATATAAATGCACCTTTTGCGGGTTGGACTATAAACGGAAAATTAAAATGAATGTGGAAAAATACGTGTGCGGAAAGTGTTCAGGACGTCTCCAATATGTATCAGAAAAAAGTTGAAGATAATTATACGGAAAAGTGTTGACTCCACATAAAGTCCTCTCTATAATAAGAAAAGTCGACTCGCACATGAGTGATGATAAACGTTCTTTTCCGAAGTAGCTCAGTGGTAGAGCAACCGGCTGTTAACCGGTTGGTCGCAGGTTCGAATCCTGCCTTCGGAGCCATCTGGCCCCTTGGTCAAGCGGTTAAGACACCGCCCTTTCACGGCGGTAACACGGGTTCGAATCCCGTAGGGGTCATTTCTTTTTAAAAAAGATGGAATAGAGCGTTGCGTGACGTTACATACTGATGAAGTATTTAGTACATAGTTTCTTTAGAGAAAAACGTTTTTCTCACATTATTTGGTCCCGTGGTGTAGCGGTTAACATGCCTGCCTGTCACGCAGGAGATCGCGGGTTCGATTCCCGTCGGGACCGCCATTTTTTGGGGTATAGCCAAGCGGTAAGGCAACGGATTTTGATTCCGTCATGCCCTGGTTCGAATCCAGGTACCCCAGCCATTTTTGAGCCATTAGCTCAGTTGGTAGAGCATCTGACTTTTAATCAGAGGGTCGAAGGTTCGAGTCCTTCATGGCTCACCATTTTAGTTGTTGACATTTCATAATCAGAGCGTATAATAGAACTTGGCTCTAAAATAACTGAGCGGTCGTGGCGGAATGGCAGACGCGCTAGGTTGAGGGCCTAGTGGGAGAAATCCCGTGGAAGTTCGACTCTTCTCGGCCGCACCAAAACTTGCGCCCGTAGCTCAATTGGATAGAGCGTCTGACTACGGATCAGAAGGTTATGGGTTCGACTCCTGTCGGGCGCGCCAACATACTTTATAATTTAATGCGGGTGTAGTTTAGTGGTAAAACCTCAGCCTTCCAAGCTGATGATGAGGGTTCGATTCCCTTCACCCGCTCCAATATTACTTTTGAACCTTGAAAACTGAACAGCAAAACGTTAACTATAACAGTTTGTCGGTAACCGACCTCCGTCGGAGCCATAAACAAAACTTAGAAACAAAAGTTTCTATTTTAAATGGACATCATTAAGATGCCAGCAAACAGCATGAGCAATCATGCTCTCTATGATGGAGAGTTTGATCCTGGCTCAGGACGAACGCTGGCGGCGTGCCTAATACATGCAAGTCGAGCGGAAAGAAGAAGAAGCTTGCTTCTTCTGATTTTAGCGGCGGACGGGTGAGTAACACGTGGGCAACCTGCCCTGTAGATTGGGATAACTCCGGGAAACCGGGGCTAATACCGAATAATCCTTCGAATTTCATGATTTGAAGTTGAAAGACGGTCTCGGCTGTCACTACAGGATGGGCCCGCGGCGCATTAGCTAGTTGGTAGGGTAACGGCCTACCAAGGCGACGATGCGTAGCCGACCTGAGAGGGTGATCGGCCACACTGGGACTGAGACACGGCCCAGACTCCTACGGGAGGCAGCAGTAGGGAATCTTCCACAATGGACGAAAGTCTGATGGAGCAACGCCGCGTGAGTGAAGAAGGTTTTCGGATCGTAAAACTCTGTTGTGAGGGAAGAACAGGTAGGGGAGTAACTGTCCTTACTATGACGGTACCTCATTAGAAAGCCACGGCTAACTACGTGCCAGCAGCCGCGGTAATACGTAGGTGGCAAGCGTTGTCCGGAATTATTGGGCGTAAAGCGCGCGCAGGCGGTCCTTTAAGTCTGATGTGAAAGCCCACGGCTCAACCGTGGAGGGTCATTGGAAACTGGAGGACTTGAGTGCAGAAGAGGAAAGCGGAATTCCACGTGTAGCGGTGAAATGCGTAGAGATGTGGAGGAACACCAGTGGCGAAGGCGGCTTTCTGGTCTGTAACTGACGCTGAGGCGCGAAAGCGTGGGGAGCAAACAGGATTAGATACCCTGGTAGTCCACGCCGTAAACGATGAGTGCTAAGTGTTAGGGGGTTTCCGCCCCTTAGTGCTGCAGCTAACGCATTAAGCACTCCGCCTGGGGAGTACGGCCGCAAGGCTGAAACTCAAAGGAATTGACGGGGGCCCGCACAAGCGGTGGAGCATGTGGTTTAATTCGAAGCAACGCGAAGAACCTTACCAGGTCTTGACATCCCACTGACCGGCATAGAGATATGCTTTTCCCTTCGGGGACAGTGGTGACAGGTGGTGCATGGTTGTCGTCAGCTCGTGTCGTGAGATGTTGGGTTAAGTCCCGCAACGAGCGCAACCCTTGATCTTAGTTGCCAGCATTTAGTTGGGCACTCTAAGGTGACTGCCGGTGACAAACCGGAGGAAGGTGGGGATGACGTCAAATCATCATGCCCCTTATGACCTGGGCTACACACGTGCTACAATGGACGGTACAAAGGGTTGCGAACCCGCGAGGGGGAGCTAATCCCATAAAACCGTTCTCAGTTCGGATTGTAGGCTGCAACTCGCCTACATGAAGCCGGAATCGCTAGTAATCGCGGATCAGCATGCCGCGGTGAATACGTTCCCGGGCCTTGTACACACCGCCCGTCACACCACGAGAGTTTGTAACACCCGAAGTCGGTGAGGTAACCTTTTGGAGCCAGCCGCCGAAGGTGGGACAGATGATTGGGGTGAAGTCGTAACAAGGTAGCCGTATCGGAAGGTGCGGCTGGATCACCTCCTTTCTAAGGATAATTACGGAAGATGAACCTTCGGTTCATCGGTTAACGTTTTGCGTTCAGTTTTGAAGGTTCACAAGAAAAGCGGAATGAGGCATGATAGGCCGACTACCACTTTGGACCTGCGACTGCGTCATCTTGATGACGAGGGAGTAGGGAAAAGAGGTTGCGGACTGCCGAGTGAGCTAGACAGTGAAAACTTCAAACTTGTTCTTTGAAAACTGGATAAAACGACATTGAAAGCAACACATTGTAAGTAAGATTCAAGGTAAACAGTTTTGAACTGTTTCCATGCAAGGCTTATTAACGGTTAAGTTAATAAGGGCGCACGGTGAATGCCTTGGCACTAGGAGCCGAAGAAGGACGGTACGAACACCGATATGCCTCGGGGAGCTGTAAGTAAGCATTGATCCGGGGATTTCCGAATGGGGAAACCCACTGTTTTTAATCGAGCAGTACGTTTACGTGAATTCATAGCGTAATCGAGGCACACCCAGGGAACTGAAACATCTAAGTACCTGGAGGAAGAGAAAGAAAAATCGATTCCCTGAGTAGCGGCGAGCGAAACGGGAAGAGCCCAAACCAAGAGGCTTGCCTCTTGGGGTTGTAGGACACTCAATACGGAGTTACAAAAGAACGGGGTAGGCGAAGCGATCTGGAAAGGTCCGCGAAACAAGGTAACAGCCCTGTAGTCGAAAGTTCGTTCTCTCCTGAGTGGATCCTGAGTACGGCGGAACACGTGAAATTCCGTCGGAATCCGGGAGGACCATCTCCCAAGGCTAAATACTCCCTAGTGACCGATAGTGAACCAGTACCGTGAGGGAAAGGTGAAAAGCACCCCGGAAGGGGAGTGAAAAAGATCCTGAAACCGTGTGCCTACAAGTAGTTAGAGCCCGTTAATGGGTGATAGCGTGCCTTTTGTAGAATGAACCGGCGAGTTACGATTGCGTGCAAGGTTAAGCTGAGAAGGCGGAGCCGTAGCGAAAGCGAGTCTGAATAGGGCGAATGAGTACGTAGTTGTAGACCCGAAACCAGGTGATCTACCCATGTCCAGGGTGAAGGTAAGGTAACACTTACTGGAGGCCCGAACCCACGCATGTTGAAAAATGCGGGGATGAGGTGTGGGTAGCGGAGAAATTCCAATCGAACCTGGAGATAGCTGGTTCTCTCCGAAATAGCTTTAGGGCTAGCCTCAAACGTGAGAATCCTGGAGGTAGAGCACTGTTTGGACTAGGGGCCCATCCCGGGTTACCGAATTCAGACAAACTCCGAATGCCAGAGATTTATGTTTGGGAGTCAGACTGCGAGTGATAAGATCCGTAGTCAAGAGGGAAACAGCCCAGACCACCAGCTAAGGTCCCCAAGTAATTGTTAAGTGGAAAAGGATGTGGCGTTGCTTAGACAACCAGGATGTTGGCTTAGAAGCAGCCATCATTTAAAGAGTGCGTAATAGCTCACTGGTCGAGTGACGCTGCGCCGAAAATGTATCGGGGCTAAACAATTCACCGAAGCTGTGGATTGACACCGTAGGTGTCAGTGGTAGGAGAGCGTTCTAAGGGCGTTGAAGCTAGACCGGAAGGACTGGTGGAGCGCTTAGAAGTGAGAATGCCGGTATGAGTAGCGAAAGACGGGTGAGAATCCCGTCCACCGAATGACTAAGGTTTCCTGAGGAAGGCTCGTCCGCTCAGGGTTAGTCGGGACCTAAGTCGAGGCCGATAGGCGTAGACGATGGACAACAGGTTGATATTCCTGTACCACCTCCCCGCCGTTTGAGTAATGGGGGGACGCAGTAGGATAGGGTAAGCGTGCCGTTGGTTGTGCACGTTCAAGCAGTGAGATGTGGAATGAGGCAAATCCCGTTCCTATAACATTGAGCTGTGATGACAAGGACCACTTGGTCTGGAGTTCCTGATTTCACACTGCCAAGAAAAGCCTCTAACGAGGCGGGAGGTGCCCGTACCGCAAACCGACACAGGTAGTCGAGGAGAGAATCCTAAGGTGATCGAGAGAACTCTCGTTAAGGAACTCGGCAAAATGACCCCGTAACTTCGGGAGAAGGGGTGCTCTATTAGGGTGTTAAAGCCCGAGAGAGCCGCAGTGAATAGGCCCAGGCGACTGTTTAGCAAAAACACAGGTCTCTGCAAAACCGTAAGGTGACGTATAGGGGCTGACGCCTGCCCGGTGCTGGAAGGTTAAGAGGAGTGCTTAGCGCAAGCGAAGGTGCGAATTGAAGCCCCAGTAAACGGCGGCCGTAACTATAACGGTCCTAAGGTAGCGAAATTCCTTGTCGGGTAAGTTCCGACCCGCACGAAAGGCGTAACGATCTGGGCACTGTCTCAACGAGAGACTCGGTGAAATTATAGTACCTGTGAAGATGCAGGTTACCCGCGACAGGACGGAAAGACCCCGTGGAGCTTTACTGTAGCCTGATATGGAATTTTGGTACAACTTGTACAGGATAGGTAGGAGCCTAAGAGCCCGGAGCGCCAGCTTCGGAGGAGGCGTCGGTGGGATACTACCCTGGTTGTATTGAACTTCTAACCCATACCCGTAAGCCGGGTAGGAGACAGTGTCAGGCGGGCAGTTTGACTGGGGCGGTCGCCTCCTAAAGTGTAACGGAGGCGCCCAAAGGTTCCCTCAGAATGGTTGGAAATCATTCGTAGAGTGTAAAGGCAGAAGGGAGCTTGACTGCGAGACCTACAAGTCGAGCAGGGTCGAAAGACGGGCTTAGTGATCCGGTGGTTCCGCATGGAAGGGCCATCGCTCAACGGATAAAAGCTACCCCGGGGATAACAGGCTTATCTCCCCCAAGAGTCCACATCGACGGGGAGGTTTGGCACCTCGATGTCGGCTCATCGCATCCTGGGGCTGTAGTCGGTCCCAAGGGTTGGGCTGTTCGCCCATTAAAGCGGTACGCGAGCTGGGTTCAGAACGTCGTGAGACAGTTCGGTCCCTATCCGTCGTGGGCGTAGGAAATTTGAGAGGAGCTGTCCTTAGTACGAGAGGACCGGGATGGACACACCGCTGGTGTACCAGTTGTTCTGCCAAGAGCATCGCTGGGTAGCTATGTGTGGACGGGATAAGTGCTGAAAGCATCTAAGCATGAAGCCCCCCTCAAGATGAGATTTCCCATTACGCAAGTAAGTAAGATCCCTCAAAGACGATGAGGTAGATAGGTTCGAGGTGGAAGCGTGGCGACACGTGCAGCTGACGAATACTAATCGATCGAGGACTTAACCAAAAAACGTGGAACGTCGCAAGACGTTTCCACCGAACGTGTTCTTTCAATGACGTTTATCCAGTTTTGAGTGAACAAACACTCGAACAAAATAATCCAGTGATTATGGCAAAGAGGTCACACCCGTTCCCATACCGAACACGGAAGTTAAGCTCTTTAGCGCCGATGGTAGTTGGGGGTTTCCCCCTGTGAGAGTAGGACGTCGCTGGGCTACTAAGGAATTCTTCTTATGAGGAGTTCCTTTTTTTATGGAGAAAACTTCGTTGAACTCTCACGTGAGAGGCCGGCTTCATGCACGCGACGTCCTGTCGCTTAGCCGGCACTAGCACATCCGGTGCGTCGTAGGACGTCGCTGGGCAATGAGGATCAACCATTTATCATTTATGGTTGGTTCTTTTTTTATGGGAAATTCTTATGTTGTTTCATTGGCGTAGCGTTAAGTGGAATAATAGATGGAAAATTAGTATATGTATCAAAAATGTAGGGGAATTTATCGTCTATCAGCGGGAAATCGCGTTCTATAAGTGGAAAACTGTCTCCCATCAGCGCTGAGGAAGTCTTTAACGGCGCAAATTTTCTCCTATCGGCGAATATCGTCTTTCTATCGGCGCTTAGACTTCTCCATCAGAATGAGAACAAAGTTTTCATCGAAAAACCATGTCGTGTGCACAAAAAAAGTTGCTACTTCGTAGCAACTTAAGTTTAGGCAAAGTTCTCGGCAGCTTCTTGTAGTGTTTTGCGAGTGATTGCGGAATGTGTTTCTTGCCAGATGCATTCTCCATCTTTCAATAAAAAGACTTGTGGACTTTCGTGTCGAACATCTAGTTCTTCTGCAATCAGATTTGAAATATCGCGTGCATGTTGTACCACTAGATTGTACTTTGGTACGTTTGTTTCAAATTGTTTGTATTCAATTTCTGCACGTAGGCTAATTGGGCATGTGTTGCTTGTTTTCATAACAAAAACTGCTTCTGATCTAGAGTGTTCTTTTGCTTGTTCCCATTGCTCGGTTGTTGTGATTGTATGCATGTATGTCATCCTTTCTTTCTGTTTTTACCATAATGAAAGGTCGAGATTTTTTCAATTGGAACGACTTATTTATAGCTAGTAATGATCTTTTCTCTGTTTGATTAAACTATTTTCGAAAAACACTTGTATTACAGGGGGAGATTGATATAATAATACATGTTGCTAGAAATTCTCACATAAAGGTCCCGTGGTGTAGCGGTTAACATGCCTGCCTGTCACGCAGGAGATCGCGGGTTCGATTCCCGTCGGGACCGCCATTATATGAATTATTCATCCACACAGAAAGTATTTCTTTCTCTGTGGATTTTCTTATGCTTAGAAGTGACCTATAGGGTTATTTTCGCTACACTTATAGTATTGATTGGAGGAGGGAACAACGATGGAAAAAACAATTGCGGTTCATTCACTAGAGGAGACACGAACTTTGGCGATGAAGCTTGCTCATCTTGTTCAACCTCAAGACGTGATTACCTTAGACGGAGATTTGGGAGCGGGAAAGACAACTTTCACACAGTTCTTCGCAAAAGGATTAGGAATTACAAGAATTGTGAATAGCCCAACGTTTACGATAATGAAGCAATATGAAGGGAAATTTCCTTTTAATCACTTGGATGTCTACCGACTAGAAGACAGTGTGGACGATCTTGGATGGGACGAGATATTTTTCGGAGATGCGGTGACAATTGTAGAATGGTCTTCCATTATCAACTCGGAATTGCCACAAGATCGCTTGATGATTCATATTGCTCGAGTTGCCGAAGAAGAACGTGCGTTTACCATTCGTGCAACGGGAGAGCGTTCTGAAAGCCTTTTAAAGGAGTTAATAACATGATTTGGTTAGGTATTGATACATCCAATACACCTCTAGCTGTTGCCATCATGAAAGATGGTCAAGTACTGACAGAGTATCTCCAAACGGAGAAATTATCCCATTCCATTGGCGCGATGCCTGCTGTTGAAAAAGCGATGCAGGATGCTTCAATATCTCCAGCAGATTTAGACGCAATTGCAGTAGCAGAGGGGCCAGGTTCTTACACAGGAGTTCGTATAGGGGTTACGCTAGCGAAAACGTTAGCATGGACATTGAAAATCCCATTAGTCGGTGTTTCTAGTATGGAAGTGTTAGCACAGAACGGACGATCCTTTCCAGGAATCGTCTGTGCACTTGTTGATGCACGACGTGGTTATGGGTTTATAATTGCGGTGAATGAAAAGCAGGAAACACTTGTTGAAACTGGATATTACTCTGTAGAAGATGTAGTGAAATCTTTATCCCAAAATGAAGGGGATATTTTATTCCTTGGTGAAAATGTGGAAACACATTGGGAGAAAATCACAAGTATTCTTGGAGAACGAGCGAAGCGAGCAGATCAAGTGTTAGATGCCCCAAATGCTGTTCATCTCATTCAACTAGCACAACAAAAAGAGCTTCCATCCATTGAAAGTACGCACACTTTTGTCCCAATGTATAAACGAATTACAGAAGCAGAAGCGAACTTACAGAAAGCGAATCAGAACAATGACAACTAATATTCTCTATCGGAAAATGACATACGAAGATATTACCTCGGTCCTAGCGATTGAACGGGAAGCATTCACCTTGCCTTGGACGGAGGAAGCATTTCAACATGAAATGACAAACAACTTCCATGCGTATTATGTCGTAGCGGAAACTGCGGAACATCAAATCGTCGGATTTTGTGGGATGTGGCTCGTCATGGATGAATGCCACATAACGAATGTGGCTGTTCTACAAGCGTTCAAGGGACGCAAAATCGGAGAAGGATTAATGCGGGAAGCTATCCGTGTATCAAAAGAGCACGGAGCGGTTTTGATGACGTTAGAAGTTCGGGTAACAAATACTCCAGCACAAAATCTGTACCGAAAACTAGGGTTTAAAGACGGTGGTATTCGGAAGAATTATTATACGGATAACCAAGAGGATGGGCTGGTAATGTGGGTGGAATTTACATGAAACAAGATACGTATATTTTAGGTATTGAAACGAGTTGTGATGAAACAGCAGTGGCGATTGTGAAAAACGGAACGGAAATTATCACGAATGTCGTGGCATCTCAAATACAAACGCATAAGCAATTTGGTGGTGTCGTTCCAGAAATCGCATCAAGACAGCACGTGGAGCAGATGACACTTGTACTGGAGCAAGCATTAAAAGAAGCGAATCTATTACCCTCAGAACTTTCTGCTGTGGCAGTTACGGAAGGACCTGGATTAGTAGGCGCGTTATTAGTAGGAATACAAGCTGCGAAAGCATTTGCCTTTGCGAATAACTTGCCATTAATAGGTGTACATCACATTGCAGGGCACATTTATGCCAATGCTTTAGTGACTGAGTTAGAATTTCCTCTTTTAACGCTCGTCGTTTCTGGCGGACACACGGAGCTTGTGGTAATGAAAGAACATGGCGATTTTCAAGTTATAGGAGAAACTCGCGATGATGCAGCAGGTGAGGCCTATGATAAAGTAGCCCGAGTTCTCCATTTGCCGTATCCGGGTGGCCCTCATGTAGATCGTTTAGCAATGGAAGCAGAGGAAAAGGTTTCATTTCCAAAAGTGTGGTTGGAAGAAGGATCCTATGATTTTAGCTTTAGCGGATTGAAATCAGCCGTGATCAACTACAAACATAACGCTGAGCAAAAAGGGGAAGAAATTACCCCTTCTGCGGTGGCAGCAGGATTTCAAGAAAGTGTCGTGGAAGTGCTCGTGACGAAAACGATGCGAGCAGCAAACGAATATGGTGTTGCTCAAATTCTTGCAGCTGGAGGCGTTTCTGCGAATAAAGGCTTACGCACTGCATTGAAGGCAGCATGTGAGAAAGCAGGCATTCCGCTCGTGATTCCGCCATTATCGTTATGCACAGATAACGCAGCAATGATTGCAGCTGCTGGCTATCATATGTTTTTAGCTGGAAAACGTTCGGATTATGCATTGAATGGAAGACCAGGAATGGAGCTTACTAGCTGGAATGAATAACTACCCGATTTTCTCTACAATTCTTTGATGGATTGGATGAGAAAGTCGGTTTTTTATACCAAAACTCATTTTCTCTGTCAATAGAGAACATGCGTACTTATGCACAAAATGTGGATAACTTGTGGGTAAGTAGCGGATAAACAACATATAGTGGTTCGATTTCCGAAACAATCTGTGTATAAAAAGAATTTACCTTGTGGATAATGTGGATAAGTCTGTGTATAGCCTATTAAATCAACATTTTAGATGTGCACAAATCTGTGGAAATCCGAATGTCGAAAAATAGTACTTGACCAAGATATATGTAGAAAAAAACAACCTATGCCGAGGCATAAGTTGTTACTCGTTTAATGTATCTAATTCTTGTTGTAATTCTAGCCATTCTAGTTCTAGTAAATCTTGTTGTTCCTTTTCGGCTTCGATTGATTGTTGGATGTCGTAGAGTGCTTCATGATCTCCCGTAATATCCGGATCTAATAATTTCTCATGCAGTTCGCCAATCGATTCTTCCACACGCTGCATGGCATTTTCAAGCTCGTCCATTTGTCTTGTGATTTGACGGATTCGCTTTTTCGCTTCTTTATCGATTTGCGAATGGGCCGAGGTGGAAATGGCAGGCCGCTTCTCATCTTCTGTTTTTGTTAGTGCTGCTATCTCTGCTTGCTCTAGTTTTTTCTCCACATAATAATCGTAATCTCCAAGGTATAGCGTCGTCCCGTTAGGGGTTACTTCCAACACTTTATTGGCAATTCGATTAATGAAGTAACGATCATGTGACACAAATAGGATTGTGCCTGGAAAGTTTAATAAGGCATTTTCTAACACGATTTTACTGTCTAAGTCTAAATGGTTGGTCGGCTCATCCAAAATGAGAGTGTTGGATTTTAAGAGCATCAGTTTCGCTAATGCGACACGTGCTTTCTCTCCACCTGAAAGCGATGAAATTGGTTTTTCCACGTCATCCCCGCTGAATAAAAACCGTCCTAGGATAGAGCGGATATCTTTTTCATTCATCAATGGCCACTCATCCCACAACTCACGAAGGACGGTACGATTTCCCGTAAGCTTTGCTTGTTGCTGGTCGTAATAACCGAATTGAACATTTGTGCCATAATGAATCGTACCTTTAATAGGAGGCAAGTCTTTCACGATTGTTTTCAACAACGTCGATTTTCCGACACCATTTGGACCGACAATTGCGATTCGATCTTCTCTATATACTTGTACGTTCATTTCTTTACACGTTGGATTTCCATCGTAGCCGACGGTTAAATCACGGATTGATAAGACATCATTCCCACTTTGTTTGTCCAAACCAAATCCAAAATTCGCTGATTTTTCTTTCCCATCCGGAGCTTCCATCCAGTCGGTCTTTTCGAGCACTTTTCGTCTCGATTGCGCCATTTTCGTAGTGGATGCACGGGCAATATTCTTTTGTACAAATTCTTCTAGCTTTGCCTTTTCGGATTGCTGCTTTTCAAAGAGTTTTTTATCTCGTTCGTAATTCGCAGCTTTTTGATCTAAATAGGCAGAGTAATTTCCAACATATCGTGACACCTGATGTCTCGATACTTCATATACATAATCGACAACTTGATCAAGGAAATAACGGTCATGCGAGACGATGAGGATCGCTCCAGGATATCCTTGCAAATATTTTTCAAGCCAAGCTAACGTATCCATATCTAAAT
Organism: Paenisporosarcina cavernae; assembly: GCF_003595195.1. Classification (GTDB taxonomy): domain Bacteria; phylum Bacillota; class Bacilli; order Bacillales_A; family Planococcaceae; genus Paenisporosarcina; species Paenisporosarcina cavernae. The sequence continues at coordinate 2,138,085 of NZ_CP032418.1, read as the reverse complement.
GGTTCGTAGGCTCATCGAGAATGAGTAAATCTGGTTTCGTTAATAGTAACTTAGCTAACGCTAATCTTGTTTTTTGCCCACCGGATAGAGACTGAATTGGTGTCTCGAAATCGGCCGGATAAAATTGCATCCCATGTAAAACAGAACGAATATCGGATTCATACTGATAGCCACCCGCATCTTTAAATGCGGTCTGTTTTTGGTCATAGTCAGCTAATAACTTGGCATAGCGCTCTTCATTCCCAGTAATTGCAGGATCAGACATTTGCTGTTCCATCGCTCGCAGTTCTTTTTCATCGGTAATGAAATGAGCGAACAGCGAAAGCATTTCTTCCCAAATCGATAAGGTCGAATCAATTCCTGCATGCTGTTCTAAATATCCAATTCGAATATGTTTCGGGATAATAATATCACCTGAGTCAAATGATAATTCTCCCGCGATAATTTTTAACAAAGTGGATTTTCCCGCCCCGTTACGCCCAACAAGTGCGACACGATCACGTTCTCCAACTTCCATTTTGACGCCACTTAATATCTCGTCCACGACGAAGGACTTTACGACATTCTGTACTTGCAATACATACATCTAACTCACCTCAAATCTACTCTTAAGTGTAGCGAAAATTAAGGTTTGGCGCAATTTGAAAAGTTCACAGTTCGTTCATGAAAGGAAATGGCTATTATACGCTAAATGCGTTAGAATAGAACCATAACTAAGGGAGGTGCTGTCATGGCTCCGGGTATTGGTAGTTTAATTATTATCGGGATTATCGCATTGCTGATTTTTGGACCGAAGAAATTGCCTGAGTTAGGTAAAGCGTTTGGTTCTTCCTTACGTGAGTTTAAAAACGCAACAAAAGGATTAGCAGATGACGAGCAAGATGACAAACAAGTCATCGAAGCGAAAAAGGTAGAAGAGACGAAGTAAGGATTGGTTTTTGTGAATCAAAACGAATTAACCTTAATCGAGCATATAGAAGAAATTCGAAAACGACTGATGATAATCGTCGTTTTCTTTGTTGTAGCGTTTATTGGTAGTTTCTTTGTCGCAAAGCCGATCATTCACTTTTTGCAGTTTAGCGAAGAAGCGAAGCAATTGACGCTCCATGCATTTACAATTACCGATCCAATCATGATTTACTTGAAAGTAATTATTGTGTTATCTCTAGTGGTGACGTCTCCGGTGATCTTGTACCAATTGTGGGGATTTGTTAGCCCGGGACTATATGAAACAGAACGCAAAGCGACACTAAGCTATATTCCCTTTACATTCTTTTTATTTGTAGGTGGAATTTTGTTTAGCTATAAGGTGTTATTTCCGTTTATCGTGGAATACATGATTTTATTATCTGGTGATCTAGGCATCACTCAAGTCATTGGAATAAATGAGTATTTTAACTTTCTATTTCAAGTGACGATTCCGTTCGGATTTATTTTTCAATTACCAGTTGTGTTATTGTTTCTTGCACGGCTAGGGTTAATAAATCCCATGACACTATCGAAAATCCGAAAGTACGCGTACTTTGTGTTATTTGTGATTGCGGCGTTTATTACACCGCCTGATATTTTCTCGCATTTACTTGTGACGGTACCACTGTTTGCTCTATACGAATTGAGCGTGTTTATCTCTCGATTTGGCTATCGCAAATATGTGTTAGCAGAGCAAAAGCGGGAATTAGAACTAGCAAGTAGTGGCAACGAACATGCCGTCGAATCGAAATGATTCGGCGGTTTTTTACGTATAAAAAAGTAATGATAGGATGGTTTTTGGAAATAAATGTATCAATTCTTGGTATTCTCCCATTTTGTCTTGGTTTGGAGTTAAAATGTCTCGAGAAAGAGGAAAAGTGGTCATATTAAGAATCGCTTCATTCAAGTTGCTTCTTAAAAGAGATAAATTCCACTTCAAACCAACTTCTTGACAAATTATCTCGAATTCGAGATAATAATTACAAGAAGTAAATGTTAGAGGAGAGATCGTTATGAATGAGTTAAAAGGAATTCATCACGTAACAGCTATTACGAGCAGTGCGGAAAAAAATTATGAGTTTTTCACGTATGTCTTAGGTATGCGTTTAGTGAAAAAAACAGTCAACCAAGATGATATTCGTACGTATCATTTATTTTTTGCAGACGATAAAGGATCAGCCGGAACGGATATGACGTTTTTCGATTTTCCAGGAATTCAAAAAGGAACGCACGGAACGAACGAAATTTATAAAACGGCGTTCCGTGTTCCGACTGATGATGCACTTCATTACTGGATAAAGCGTTTTGACAAATATAATGTCAAACATGGTGGTGTGCAGGAACTATTCGGAAAACAAACGCTGTCATTTGTGGATTTTGATGATCAACAGTATATGTTAATTTCGGATGAGTTAAATGAAGGGGTTGCATCTGGGACACCCTGGCAAAATGGTCCGGTTCCATTAGAGTACGCGATTACAGGACTTGGTCCCATTCATATTCGTATTGCAAATTTTGAGGCGTTCAAACGTGTGTTAGAGGAAGCAATGGAAATGAAAGAAATTGCGAAGGAAGAATCCCTTCATTTATTCGAAGTAGGAGAAGGTGGCAATGGCGCACAAGTGATCGTCGAACATAACACGCTCTTACCACAAGGAATGCAAGGATTTGGTACGGTGCATCATGCCGCGTTCCGCGTGGAGGATACGAATGCGCTACACTACTGGATTGACCGGATGCAAAATTTAGGATTTGGAACATCTGGCTATGTAGACCGTTTCTTCTTCGAGTCGTTATACGCGCGAGTTGCACCAGGAATTTTATTCGAATGGGCAACAGACGGTCCAGGATTTATGGGAGATGAGCCGTACGAAACGGTGGGGGAAAAATTATCATTGCCACCATTCTTAGAATCGAAACGGGAACAAATTGAACAGATTGTGCGCCCGATTGATACAGTACGTAGTACATTGACTATAGAAAAAGAATACCTGTAACGAATAAATCCGTGAACAAGTCCGTTCACGGATTTTTACTATTGTAAATGATGCAAGATGAATTGAAGACTTTTTTGAAATTTTTCAAGTGCATCAATATTCAATTGGATAACGGTCACAAATCCATTTAACAGCATATGTGCGATAAATGAAGTAAGAAGGCGCTTCGTTATGTAGTACAAATAGGCGAATATAAATCCACTAATTGCATACAGTATGATGTGTGCAAAATCGAAGTGAATAATGGCGAACACGACAGCACTAACGATTGCCGCAATGACAAAATTCGATTTACCTAAAACAGTTCCAAAAATAACGCGACGAAATACCACTTCTTCTAAAAATGGAGCAAATAATACAATGGAAAAAATCGCAACTGGAGCTGCACTAGCTATCTCAAGAAATTGAGCCGTATTTTCAGAACCAGGCGGGATGCCGATTAATGACTCTATGTAGGCACCAATTGATTGGCCAATTAGTACGAGGAAAAATCCGATAATACCGAAGCCAATCGACTTTCCTATGCTCGCTTTCTTCCCCGGTAAATCCACGAAATTCTTCTCTTTGCGGATGAGGAATAAAAAAATCACCGCTGCAAGTGACATGCTGACGAACACAAACCAGCCATTTGTCATTAGTTCTGCCATTTTTAAATCGTTTGGATAAACACCTTGAAAATAGAGGAACAATAATGGTCCAATGAGAAATCCGGAGAGCTGCATGAGTATATAGACAATGAGTAAAATTGCGAGTGTTTTGTTTTTCTTCACGTAATGAAGTCCCTTCTTTGATAAGCGTATCTTCCTTTATTCTAAAGGGATTGATACCTCTTTGCAAAATTATAAAATGAAGAGGGTTTATACTTGCAAAAAAAGAACGAATTCATTATTATAATACTTGTGTTAGCACTCGATAGTTTAGAGTGCTAATAAAATCGAACAACCATTTTGAGGAGGTAGTTTCACTTGTTAAAACCATTAGGCGATCGTATCGTAATCGAATTAGTCGAAGCGGAGGAAACAACATCTTTCGGCATCGTACTTCCGGACTCTGCAAAAGAGAAACCGCAGGAAGGGAAAGTAGTTGCTGTAGGTACTGGACGTGTATTAGATAACGGCACACGCGTGGATCTTGACGTAAAAGAAGGAGATAAAATCATCTTCTCGAAATACGCAGGAACAGAAGTGAAATACGCAGGCAACGAATACTTAATCTTACGCGAGAGCGATATTTTAGCAATTGTAGAATAATTCATTTCCAAATAGGAGGGTACATTCAACATGGCAAAAGAAATTAAATTTAGTGAAGACGCACGTAGTTTAATGCTTCGTGGAGTAGATAAATTAGCAGACGCTGTGAAAGTGACACTTGGACCTAAGGGGCGTAACGTCGTTTTAGAGAAAAAATTCGGTTCACCACTTATTACGAATGACGGTGTGACAATCGCAAAAGAAATTGAATTAGAAGATGCATTCGAAAACATGGGTGCAAAATTAGTAGCAGAAGTTGCTTCGAAAACAAACGAAATTGCAGGGGACGGTACAACAACTGCAACTGTTCTAGCGCAAGCAATGATTCGTGAAGGACTAAAAAACGTGACAGCTGGTGCAAACCCTGTTGGAATCCGTAAAGGAATCGAAAAAGCGGTGGCAGCTGCAGTAACTGAACTTAAAGAAATCTCTAAAGAAATCGAAGGCAAAGAGTCAATTGCACAGGTAGCAGCAATTTCTGCAGCCGACGAAGAAGTTGGCCAATTAATTGCTGAAGCAATGGAACGCGTTGGGAACGACGGTGTTATTACGATCGAAGAGTCAAAAGGATTTACTACGGAGCTAGATGTTGTAGAAGGGATGCAATTCGACCGAGGATACGCATCGCCGTACATGGTAACAGATTCTGAAAAAATGGAAGCTGTACTAGATAATCCGTATATCCTCATTACAGATAAAAAAATTACGAACATCCAAGAAATCCTTCCTGTTTTAGAGCAAGTGGTACAACAAGGCAAACCGTTAATCTTAATCGCTGAAGATGTTGAAGGCGAAGCACTTGCAACATTAGTAGTGAACAAATTACGTGGTACATTCAATGCTGTTGCTGTAAAAGCTCCAGGATTCGGTGATCGTCGTAAAGCAATGCTTGAAGACATTGCGATCTTAACAGGTGGTGAAGTTATAACGGAAGATCTAGGTCTAGACTTAAAATCCGCTTCCATCACGCAACTTGGACGCGCAGCGAAAGTAGTTGTTACAAAAGAAAATACGACTATCGTTGAAGGATCTGGCGATACAGCGAAAATTTCTGCACGTGTCACACAAATTCGCTCGCAATTAGAAGAAACTTCTTCTGAATTTGATAAAGAAAAACTACAAGAACGTTTAGCAAAACTTTCTGGTGGTGTAGCAGTAATTAAAGTTGGAGCTGCAACAGAAACAGAATTGAAAGAACGCAAACTTCGTATTGAAGACGCGTTAAACTCTACGCGCGCAGCAGTCGAAGAAGGTATCGTATCTGGTGGTGGTACTGCACTAGTAAACGTATATAACAAAGTATCAGAAGTGACAGCTGAAGAAACTGGCGACGTCGCTACTGGTGTGAAAATTGTTTTACGTGCATTAGAAGAACCAGTTCGTCAAATTGCAAATAACGCAGGATTAGAAGGTTCAATCATTGTAGATCGTCTAAAACGCGAAGCAATTGGTATCGGATTCAACGCAGCAAACGGCGAATGGGTGAACATGATGGAATCTGGTATCGTAGATCCAACAAAAGTTACTCGTTCTGCATTACAAAACGCAGCATCTGTAGCAGCGATGTTCTTAACAACAGAAGCAGTAGTTGCAGATATTCCAGAACCAGCTCCAGCAATGCCAGACATGAGCGGCATGGGTGGAATGGGCGGCATGATGTAAGTTACGGTTTAACCATTTAAAAGAAAATTGGAAAGCTTCCCTTTTGTTCTAATGAGCAGAAGGGAAGCTTTTTTGAGTTTCTGAAATTTTTTAGTTACTACGACTCAATGTATAAAAGTTAATTCAATTTCGAAAATATATTAATATTTTCCAATACTTCAATACTTGAAGAACGGATTATTAGTATATTTCCGGATTTTTAATATATATATTTAATTTTATTGAAGTCATGGAACTTATAAATGTATAATCACAATATAAAACTAAATCACCTTAATCCATCGTTATTCATTGATACCGTGTAAATTATGTTATTTAAAAAATTTATTTTCAGGAGTAGGTTAATGAACTCTGATATTTTAATAAAAATTGAAGATATTTTCGATAACAAAGGATGGAATAAAGACTCAATAATGTATAATCATTTCATCACTTCATTAGAAAAATTAAATCTTGATGAGCAATTTTTTATAATCAATCTAACTGAGAAGTTTACATATATTACTATAACTGAATATGAAAATTTGATTTTGAAAATGTTCGAAGATGCTTTTAATAAAGGTTACTTAAGAAAAAAAATTTACGTGATACCATTATTGAAATATTCTGGAAACTTTGAGAGTGAAATGAAGTTGGTTAAAAGTTCTAATTTCGTTGCTTATCTAACGAAGTCAATGTTATTTAATTATCAAAAATGGAAAAAAGGGAAAAAAATTAATGTGTATAATTTTTTGAATGAAGACGATATTAAAGAAATAAATGAAAAAAATAATCTAGTTATTTTTATTGACGATTATATTGGTTCTGGTAATACCGCTAAACAGTGTTTAGAAGAATATATTTCTAAAGGATTAAATATAAACAATATACTAATAATGTCTATGTGTATCGAAGATAACGCAAAAAAAATATTCGATAGCATGAGACTTAACTACATTCATTCAGAAATAGATTATTATAACATCAGAGATGTCTTGAAAGATTCCAAAGATGATGAAATGAGTATTTTAAAGAATATTTCCAAGAAAATTAATGCTTCAGATGATTTTGCCTTTGGGTATAATAAAACAGGTGCATTAATATCTTTAATCCGAACTCCAAATAACACAATCCCTTTCTTTTGGTCTACAAAAAAGGGGAGAAAGGCTCCGTTTCCAAGATAATAATAAGGAGGGGTATTTTGGAAAATTTTGAATTACAATATGCTGTTCTAAAGTCAGTTTTATTAAACTTCAATCTTAATATAATAGAGGGTTATAAATATACATATAGAGATATTGCAAAAGAATTGACAAATTTAAGAAGGAATGGATGTTTATCAGACTTAGAAGGATTATTACAAGTAACAGAACTCGGCCATCAAAGAATTAAGGAACTAGAGTTAAATAAAAATATTGACTATAAATTCAATATTCTTCCAGAGTATAAATATTTTATTGAAAAAAAAGATTTATTTGAGATATACTTAAAGAAATGATTCCACATGTTAGTATTTTGACCGAGGTCAGTATAGCGATTCGTTATACACTAATGAACTGATTTTCAAGCCTGGGACAAACGTAATTCACGGCCGAAGTCAGAGCTTCGAACCTTTGAATTACGTTTGTCATAGCATAAATTGGGACAATTTATGCTGTACTGGAGAGGTGAAGATTTCTCCAGTACAGAAAACATAGTATTTAATGTGACTGTGGAATCTTTTTTAGGAGGAATATATGGATTGGGAATACTATAAAAAGAAGTATTGCTTAGTTGCTTTTGAAAATAATATATCTTCCCACGAAATAGAAAATAACTTGTTCTATGCAAAAAAATTGTATGATAGAGGCTTACCTATTATTTATGATGAAATACACTTAGGCCAATTAATAGGCATAAGTCACGAATACATGTTCAAGGTTGCAAACGATGCTTCCTATTTTTATAAAAGCTTTAGAATAAAGAAACTTAATGGTGGTAGTAGAAAGATTTCTGAACCCTTGCCTAATCTAAAAATAATTCAAAAATGGATCTTAGAAGAGATTTTGTATAAATTAAATATACACCCAAGTGCGAAGGCTTATGTAAAAGGATTATCTATTAAAGACAATGTAAAGTTCCACAGAAATCAGAAAACTGTACTAAAACTTGATATAATTAGATTCTTTAATAACGTAAAGGAAGATTTAATTTATCGGATATTTAAAGAGATAGGATATAGCAAAGAAATCTCATGGTTATTAACTAGATTATGCATTTTAAACGGAGCTTTGCCTCAAGGAGCTGTGACTAGTCCTTATTTATCAAATTTGGTTATGCTAAATTTTGATAGGAAAATTTATTCTTACTGCAAAAAAAAGCGAATAAGATATACAAGATACGCGGATGATCTTACCTTTTCGGGAGAAATCAATAAACATCATGTTATTTCTAGAGTTAAAAATGAGCTCCTAAAAATCCACTTACAGTTAAATGAGAGTAAAATAAGAGTATTAAAAAATCACCAGAGACAAATTATAACTGGAATAGTAGTTAATAAAAAAATTCAAACTTCTATTATTTACAGGAAAAAAATTAGACAAGAAGTATATTATATTAAAAAATTCGGTATTTACAATCACATATCAAAGACACTTGGAATAACAGATATAAATACTGAACTAGAATTAAAATATTTAAAGTCATTAATCGGGAGAATACATTTCGTGATTTTTGTCAATAAATTTGATAAAGAAATGAGTACTTATTTGCATGACTTGAAAATGGTTTATGATGAATTATCGAATACTCATGAATAATTGGAACAAAAAATATTAATTATAAAAGCAATCTTTAACTTCATAAGCGGAATGATGTAAGTTCCGTTTTAACCGACAAAGAAATTTTAACGCTTCTCTCTGTTCAATAAGCAGAGAGAAGCGTTTTTTGCTTAAGCTAAAAGACAAATGTCTGTTTGCCTTTATTGTTCCATCGTATCTTCATAAATCTTCTCTTGGATTCCTCCATCATCTCGAATCGTGAATTTGCCAATTTTGCCTTCTTCAGATAAGATAGCCATTCCTTTTATATGATGAAGTGACGTTTTTCCTGCATTATTTGTATACTTTACCTGTGCACCAAAGTCATAATTTTTAGGAGTATTTTCGTTTTCACTTTTTGTGACTTGAATGTCACTTATTTTCATTTTGTAGTGAACGTCCTTTTTAGTAGTCCATATGTGATATCGAAAAGCTTGATTAGTAGGCATTAATTTTTCAAATTCATTAGCGGTATAGTATTGTTTATACGTTTTTTCTACTAATTCTTGATACGCAGCGACTTCAGGTATATCTTCTGTTAAGTTAATCCCTTCATTACTCTCAGGTAACTCCTGTAGCATTTCATCAATTTTCGTATCCAGATTTTGTTGAATACGAATATATTCCTCATTTGGGACCGTAAATTCTGACTGTAATACAGCGGTGACAGCTTCTATATTTTTATCATCATTCGTAACGACAGTTGCGGTGTGGGGAGAAGTCGTATCAGGTTTTAATATGTTAAAGGTTAAGATACTCACGAGCGCAATGACAGTAATGGTGACAAACAATGGAGTTGGAAATCGGTTTTTTTTCATTGTTCTTACTTTGAGTTGTTGATACGTTTTTCTTTTAGCTTCTTCTGATCGGTCAATTTCCTTCATCTGTAGAAATAATTCATCTAATTCGTTCACTTCACTCATTCATAGCACCTACTTTCTCATCAATCTCTACTTTAAGCGCTTCTATTCTCCGAGATATTTTTGACTTTACCTTGGCCTCTGTCCAACCTAGTATTGCCGCGGTTTCCTATATAGAGCATTCATTAATTTTTCTTAGAATAATCACGTCACGATAGTCCTTTTTTAAACGCAATAATGCTGTATGGATTTCGGAATGCGTTTCATTTCTTAATGCGGAGCTTTCGGGTGTTAAGGTCTGATGGTCAATAACTACTTCATTTCCCCAGGTGAAAAATTGAATAATTCTTTTTCGTCTAAAGTAATCGTATGTAGTATTTCGGGCTATTTTAAGTAACCACGTAGAGTGCGACGATTGATCATTAAAATGTTGCAATCCCTTATATGCTTTATAGAATGTTTCTTGTGTTAAATCTTCAGCCGTTTCTTTATTCCGAACAAGGATGTAAATAAAATGGTATACCTTATCACTGTATTCGAAATACAATCGCTCTAAATCCATCTCCATACATTTCAACTCCTTCTTACAAACATAGACGATTAACCATCTAAAAAGTATCGCGGAATTTTTTTAGAAAAGAAGGATGGTTGGATAAATGGATTAATCTGTAAAAAACATTGAGATGTTTCTAATGAAGGATGGGTACAACAAGCAGTTTCCATTATGACCTCTCCTATAAAGAATGGAGTGGAACACCGTTTGTTCCATACAAAAACACGAAGCCCATTATTATCGGACTTCGTGCTTTTTTTATACATGTTTTGAGATGATTTGTTCGAGTTTTGTACGTAGGAAAGGAATATCGGTGGACGAAACAGTCATTCGAACATAGCTTTCATCCGTTCCGAGTGCTTCTGAAAATAAACTTCCTAGTCCTCTTGCTTTTCGATCCACTTGCAAGATAATGTCCGCGTGTGATTCCGATTGCGAGATAAACATGACTTCTAGTTCATCTAATTTTCCGCGAAACGGTCCGCTTGTTGGAATAAATTCTACTTCTTGAATGAATGGATATGCTCCACGGAATCGATGAGAAGCATGCTCACAGTCGACTTTTCGAATGCGGAATCCGATGTTTTGAACTTCATTGATAATGGCAGCGGCGATTGGCGCAGGTTTTACATCAATGTAATCTTTATCCGTAGGATCAGCTGCATTTTTAATATCCATTTCAGTTTGAATCCATACTCGTGTGTTTCCTATAGTGATTGGCGTATCAAAAGGTAAGGTAAAGGTAATCGGAAATTCCTTTGTTTCTCCAGCTAAAATCGTAAAAGGTTCTGTTACTTTATATTGTTTTACAGCTGCTTTTGCATTGTATTTATGATCGTCTGCTTCTTTCACATAAGTGGTATAAACACTTACAAAAATCGAGTCAACTAATTGGTTGATGTTTCCACCTCTGACCTTTACTTGGCCGGTTACAAGTTCTCCGGCAGTATAAGATCCTTTTTCTAAAACAGTGTCAATTTTTGCAGATCCTATTCCGATACTAGCTAGCGCTTTATTAAATAATGACATGTTCTGCCCCCTCATTTTACAAGTCTATTTAAGAATACGAATGAATGGAACATACGATTCGTCCAATGTGCAATTCGTGAGTTTTTTAGCGCTTTTGATGCATATTTTGAAAAGAAAGGGGGTAATAAATACTAAATTATTTTCGCTTTAAATGAATGACAATTTTTCTAGAAGCGATTTCATTTCGTAAGGATTGGAGGAAACTTTTTTCTAATGATAATCGTTTTGCTTTTACATATGTAAGGAATAGCAAACGATTTGTGAGTGGTAAATTTTTCATGTGACCTCCAGCGATAAACAATATATTATTGAAAGAAATTCAGCTATTAAAAAGTAATACTGAAACTATTCTTAATAGTATAGGAACTACCAAAGAATAACTGTGGCTAGTTGCCACATCTTTTATTGCTACCGTCAAGGAGAGATTGAAAGTGAGAAAATGGTTAATGGAAAAACGAAAAAAACAACAGTTAACACAAGAGGAAGTATCAATAAAAGCGCACATCAATCGTGCCTACTACAGCCAAATCGAAAGCGGCACACGCAATCCAAGTATGGAAGTGGCAAAAAATATTGCGACTGTCTTGAACTTTAGTCCATTTGCGTTTTTCATGAATGAAAATACAGAACCTTTTCACGTTGCGTTAAAAAATGCACCAATTGTCATTGCGCATTGTGATTTGGATTTACGCTATACATGGCTATACAATCCTCATGCTGATTTTGAGCAAGATGCATCTATTGGAAAAACAGATCTAGAACTTGATGATAACGAAGGAACTCGTGCTTTAATGGAATTGAAAAAAGAAGTCATTGAAACAAAGAGACAAATTCATCGAAAAATTTGTTTTCCTCTTTCAACTGGAGAAATTTGTTACTCTGTATTTGCCGAACCTTTGTTAAATCAGCAAGGACAAATTACGGGGATCGTGACAGCCTCGATGGAAATGATTGACTAACAGTGTAAAGTCCATATTATTTTTCATTGCAATGAAAATAAAGGGAATATTGCACTTCGAAACGAAATACACTTTAAGAGAAAACCGATATTGAAATGAATATCTATTCAGGAAGTGGAGGAGTTTGAATGGAACAAGTAAAAGTCGGAGATGTTTTTACAATGGTGGATGAAAATGAAGAAGTGCAAGAGCTAGAAGTAGTTGGGACATTATCAATTGACGATGCTCAGTACGTTGCTGTTGGATTTGCAGATGAAGTGAACGCTGACACAACGGATGATATGGATATCTTCTTCTTAAAAGTAGATTCGAATGAGGAGCTAGTCATGATTGAGGAAGATGAAGAATATGAAGCAGTTGTAGCTGCTTTTGAAGAAACAGACGATGAAGAATAAGAACGAAGCGATGCATACCTATTCCTCTAGCGGATAGGTATGTTTTTATGGCTCAAAACGTGTAATTTATTTTGTTTAGAGGTATAGAGGAATATTGAGAGACGAAAGGTTTGAAAAATATGGCACACAATCACGATCATTCCCACAACCATCATTTTCATGAAAAGCGGGAAGGAAATCGAAAAGGACTCATCATCGCATTACTTATAACAGCTGGAATAATGGTTCTTGAATTTTTTGGTGGACTATTTACCAACAGTTTAGCACTCCTTGCGGACAGTGGGCATATGTTGTCAGACGTTGCATCGCTCGCTCTGAGTTTACTTGCAGTCTGGTTTGCAAGTCGACCCGCCTCGAAAAATAAAACATATGGCTACTATCGCTTTGAAATACTCGCAGCTCTATTTAATGGTGTCACGCTATTTGTCATTGCCGGATTTATCATTTATGAAGCAATTGGTCGATTTATGGAACCGCCTACCGTTGCAAGTGGAACGATGATGATCATCGCAGCGATTGGTTTATTCGCAAATATTATGAGTGCTTGGTCACTTACACGAACTGCTGACGTGAAAGATAACGTTAACTTAAAAAGTGCCTACTTACATATTCTTGGAGATGCACTAGGTTCTATAGGTGCAATTATTGCAGGTGTCCTGATGCTTCTTCTCGATTGGTATATCGCAGATCCGATTATATCTGTCATTGTTGCGCTACTCATTTTAAAAAGTGCGTGGGGTGTATTAACTCAAAGTGTGCATATCTTGATGGAAGGAACGCCTCCTACAATGGACAAAGACGAGTTAACCGAGAAACTCATTACAATTGATGGGGTAAAGGATGTGCACGATCTACACATTTGGACAATTACATCTGGACTCGATTCGCTCAGCTGTCACATGGTCATTGAAGACCTTGCTGATGAACAAAGTATTCTGCAAAAAGCTATCGATTTAGTCAAACAGGAATACAAAATAGAGCACACGACGATACAAGTGGAAAAATCCAATCTTCAACACACCAACTGTGAATTTTGTTAAAGCAAAAAGCAACTGGCTCTAAGCTAAGTGGCTCAGATAACGTGAAGAAAAATTGAAATCACTACAAAATAAACATACGTTATCGCAACTTTAATAGTAAGAGAAATAACAAAAAATCACCTCAATAAAAAGCTTGGGACGTCCCAAGCTTTTTGTTATAGAACTTTTTGTTCTTATTCATTTAAAGCCCACTATAGTGGAGCATCTTTGTTTACTCTGTAACATCTACATCTAATGAATAAGGTATAAATAAATACGTATATTTTATAGTTATCTTTTCAGGTACTTCGTTTCCGAAAGTACGTAAACCATAGTGTTTTATTATTCGTCTGTCATCCATTTCATTTAGTTCATTTAGTTCGTCGAGTGGTAACGCAGGGTGAATTTCCAATTCGTTAATTTTATGAAAAGTAATATAAGGGTCTTTATCAAGACCTGCTCCCACAACCATATGATTTGTTCTGCTTATTCCCAATTCAACATTCTCGGAGTTATTTCCATTAACCAAGACATTTTCAAGGTTTATATTTGCTAATCCAAAGTTTGTTATTTCTATTACTCTTTTTGTTTTATCATCTGGATAGAAACTTATACCATTTGCTTCTAATGGAGGATTTGCTTTTAAATATATAATACTTCCCAACAACAAAAAGACTAAAATGCCTCCTAATATTAAGAGTGTTTTATTCAGAATAATCACCTCTGTTCAAAGTTTATATTTTTGTTAGTTGTTCAATTATTCTGCACGTTAGTTGAAGAAATGAGTTTTCAAAATCTTTAAGTTTATTTTTGCAGTTAATGTATTAAATCCTTTTTTGCTTGTAACAGAAGTGTAATCACTTACAAATGAACAAGTGAAATAACACCTTCATTCGTAATATGACAATACCTATTGTTAAGTTGTTATTGTGTTTACGATTTTTAAAAATTTTGTTGTTTTTATAAAAAAATGCCGATATATCAATTCAGAATCTCTGCTATTTACTGTACTAAAAGTTATGCTAATTAATATACTATATGCGCTGTTTCTTCACAAAAACTGAACTTCTTACTCTATGCCAGTTGCTTATTTTGCGTCTAGAAATTCTAAGACAAAATCGAGATATAACATGTGTTGTTCTACATTTGGGGCATGTCCAGACTGATTAAATTCAATAAATGTCGCATTTGGTATCCCTTGTGCTGTGGCTCGACCTGCTTCTGGAGGGTTCAGCCCGTCGTGGTCCCCGCTTATGACAAGTGTTATTGCTTGGATTCGATTGAGATCGTCTCGGAAATCAAATCCACGTAAGGCGTGGTTCGCAGCGGCAATTTCTTCTGCAGACATGGGTTTCGCTTTTTTCGCCGCTTCTCGACTCCATTTACCGACTGCTGTTAAGTCATGAAACATATAAGGTGAAACTTTGAGGAGTTTTCGATTGAAATCAAGTCCCTCTAGTTCATCTTCATGTTTTTGAAAAAGTGCCTGCATGGAGGAGGTTTTTCCTTCTGATTTTGTTGCGACCAAAATGAGTCGCTTTATCTTTTCAGGCGCGACAATTGCAATTCCTTGGGCAATATAACTCCCCATTGAAACTCCAAGAAGATTTGTTTCACTAATCCCTAAATGTTCTAGTAGAGCCAGTACATCGTATATGTGATCTTTTAAATCATATGCAGTGGGTCGATCGGAATCACCGTGTCCTCTCGCATCTAGAACAATGGTGCGAAAATACTTCTGGAAAACTTCCACTTCTTCATCAAACATATGGCGGTTGCCTGTTAATCCATGTAATAGAAGGAGCGGCTCGCCTTGTCCGAATTCCTCATATGCTAATTGAATTCCATTATGTTCAAACTTCTTCAACGAAACCAACTCCTTTCTAGTTTGTTTGTTCCATGACGAACGAATCGTTAAATGCTTTTTGGAATGAAAGATTAAAAAGTGTTCTTTTCATTCCCTGCGATTTATTCGACAGATTGCTTTTCTTTTAGTTGTTGAAAGAGCTTTTCTACCGTGGTGATTCCCACATTTGGATATTTTCCAAGTACGACAAGTTCACTAGGAAGTTGCTTTACGCGGTGAATATCATGAGCTTCTAAATGATTCAAAAGGGAACTAATATCTTTAAAGTTTTCCTTTGTTAATTCAATTTTTCCGAGCTCATCCGTGATGACAATATAATCACTCTTATAGAAAAATAATAACTCTCCCGTCCGTTCTAAGCGAACTTTGCGACGTTGCTTTTCTTCCTCCACAAAAACGCGAAGCTCTTCAAAAAGAGTCGCATCGTTTTCCGCTTTAAATCGTTTGACGAATGTATGTAATCCTTCTAAGTTAGTGGGGATTTCACTCATTAAGCGGGCTTCTTGTTCACCACCAAGTCGAATCAGAAATAACTCGGAACGTGGAAAACGTTGAGGAAGTAAAAATGCATCTCGCAAAAAGTAGGGAATCGGCAGCGTTTCTCCATTGTATTTAAGCGAACGAATCGTGGTGAAACCAGGAAATATGCGTTCTTCTCGAACGGGAACCTCTGAAGTTACAGCCACTTCTTCCTCAGCAGTGGATTCTTCATTGCCACTATCCAACGTCTTCAGCAACAGCTCTTCTAAATGAGCTAAGCGCGACTCAATTTCTCCTGTACCATAAGGGTCTTGTTGCTCATCTTTTGGAGGGGTTGGATCGATGTACATCGGTACTTCCACGTCATGCGCACCATACACTTCGACAAACCATTTCACTACTGGGTACAGAGATTCCCAACTTTGCAGTGCTTCACTTAGGCGAAATTGCCTTGTATCGTGAGCAGCTTTATTTCCTCGTTTTCGAATATCTTCTAGTGATTCAATGATGTGCGGAGAAGCTTCTAAGTGCTTTTCAGACAGCTCGATTTTTTCCTTTAATCCAGAAAATTTATCAAATGCTATTTTTTCTACCAATAATACTTCCGTTAAAATTGCTTCGATTAATATCCGAGAGTGGGTGAGCATCGTGCGAGGGCTAACATATATACTTGTCTCAAGCTCCATTGCAACACTCGCCATCTTCGGGTGTTTCAGTTCCAAAAAATCATAAAAATACGGCATTCCATCTCCTCCATTTAGATGAGTATAGCAAACTATTTCAAGGAAATGGAATGTGGATGCATGGAAAAACGATTCGTGGAAGCGAATCGTTTTAGTAGTAGTATGTTAACTCTCCACCAACTGTATCCCATACTCCTCAAACCAGTAGTGAAACTGTAGTAAGTATGCGAGAAGTTGGGGTCCCGTCATTAATTGCCCAAACCACGGAGTTGTAAACGAGGATCCTCGCGTATCAAGAAGTTGTTGAAGTTGGTTATAATCAAAGAGCTCTTGTAGTATGGAGGATTTGTGTTTCAACACAGTCACGAGCTGGGCTTGGACGAGTTCCGCGAATTGAGGATGGTGAGTTTTGGGGTATGGACTTTTCTTCCGGTAAAGAACATCGTGTGGCAAAATGCCTTCCATTGCTTTTCGGAGAATGCCTTTCTCCTGATTTTGTAGATTTTTCATTTCCCAAGGGATGTTCCAAGCGTATTCGACTAGACGATGATCGGCAAACGGCACTCGGACTTCTAAGCTCGCTGCCATACTCATGCGATCCTTTCGTTCTAACAAAGTCGCCATAAAACTTGTCATATTGATGTAGAACAATTTTCGAAGAGCCACTTGTTCCTCGCTTTCTCCTGGGAGAAGTGGCGCTTCATTTGTCAGCTCGGCATAGCTTGAGTAAGCGAATTCCTCGAGTGCAAGACGTTTCTGCCAAGTGTCACGAAGTAAATTTCCTCGCTCCTTGCTAGAGCGAATCCAGGGGAACGTTTTGTTGTGCGTTTCGGGTGAATGAAACCACGGGTAGCCCCCGAAAATTTCGTCTGCACATTCACCGGAGAGTGCAACGGTGAAGTCGGACCGAATGATTCGACTAAAGCCAAGTAAAGACGAATCAACATCAGCCATTCCAGGCATGTCACGAGCAAGTAGCGCATCATATAATAGCGCGGCTACATATTCTTGGGAAAGAGTTACGGCTCGATGTGTAGAGGAAAGGTGTGTAGTCATTTTTTCGATATACGGTGCATCGGATGTGGGTTGGAAGTGATTTTGCATGAAATGCTTGTAATTTTCTGCGAAATCGATGGAATACGTGTGGAGAGGAGATGCGTGTTTTTCGTTGTATGTTTTATTCGCCACAGCACTTATAGCACTAGAATCGAGTCCGCCTGAAAGAAAGGTACATAATGGAACATCGGATACAAGTTGCTTTTGAATCGCATCCGATACGAGATAACGTACTTCCTCAATCGTTTCTTCTAACGAATGTTCATGGGCTTGACTTTGGACATTCCAGTATCGGTAAATATGGTTCGACTTGTTCGAATAGAGGATGGCATGTGCTGGTCGAAGTTCGGAAATACCATGAAAAACTCCAGAACCAGGTTTACGAGAAGGACCGAGCGCCAGTACTTCCGTCAATCCTTCTCTCGTCAAAGTAGGACTAACTTCAGGGTGTGCGAGTAACGCTTTGATTTCCGAGGCAAAGAGAAGTCCTGTGGATGTATTCGCGTAGAAAAGAGGCTTAACACCGAGACGGTCTCTGGCAATGAAAAGCGTTTCCGCCTCTGCATCCCAAATAGCGAATGCAAAAATCCCATTTAACTTTTCAACACAATGTTCTTTCCATTCTATATAAGAAGTAAGAAGAACTTCCGTGTCAGAATGACCACGGAAACGATAGCCTTTCAAATGAAGTTCTTGTCGCAGTTCTTCCGTGTTATACAACTCACCGTTGTAACAAACCGTATAATCCCCACGTTCTGTCGTTCGTGTCATAGGTTGTCTCCCACCGTCTATATCAACAACGGCAAGCCGTCGATGTCCAAATGCAACAGAATCTGTTGTCCACACATTTTCTGCATCTGGGCCTCTATTTGCAAGTGTTCGCGTCATTTTAAGAACAATGTCTTGTTGTTCTTTCATTCGCTTTGTAAAGTCAATCCACCCGACAATTCCGCACATCCAAATCCCTCCATATGGAGTAATGTATGACGGGGGAAATCGGGATATGAAAATAATGTCGAACGAAAAGAAAAGGGTTCGTTTCGATGTTTCATTCACAAATGGAGCCTATCGTTGTATGATAGAGATACAACACGCCGAGTAGAATCGACGATGACGCGGCGCAAAAAGGAGAATGGATGATGAGCGAAGAAACACCAAAGAAAAAAATGTCTCTAAAAGAAGCGATGCAAGCACAGTTAGAAGCGAAGAAAAACAAGCAAGCAAACCAAAAAGGTGGATCATCTTTAGATACTTCTGGAAAGAAAATGCAAAGCCAAGCGGTAAAGAAAGTATCCAACACACGTAGAAAAATGGGTTCATAAACACGATGACTAGCGAGACACGTGTCTTGCTAGTTTTTCGCATTATATGGAGGTGGAACAGTGGGTAACGGGACAATTTTGGCATTCATACCACTAATTTTAATGTTTGTACTCTATCTCGCTATTATCATGTTTGGTATTTGGTTTACAACAACATTAATCAGAACACAACGTGAAAGAAATGAGATTCTGTCAAAAATCGCATCCAAGATGGATACATATGAAACAACGAAGAAGAGCGATACGAATTTTTAAATAAGTCGACACCTCTCGGAACATAATCGGGAAAGGTGTCGTTTTTTATTTCCCAAAAAGTGCATCTCGCGATTGTTACAATCACGTCAAAATAGGGAATGGTGTATACTAAATGTATGATTTTGTCGGAAGAAGGGGATTTGTGTGTCGAGTTATTATCCAGATGATAGTGTCGCATTACATACGGACTTGTATCAGATCAATATGGCAGAAGCTTATTGGCGTGATGGGGTGCATGAGAAGAAAGCTGTCTTTGAATTGTTTTTTCGAAAGCTTCCTTTCGGGAATGGCTATGCCATTTTTGCTGGTTTAGAACGCGTCATTGATTATTTAAAGCATTTTCAGTTCTCAGAGAGTGACTTGGTGTATTTAAAAGAACAAGTAAAGTACCCAGCAGACTTTTTAGAGTATTTAAAAACGATACGTTTTACAGGCAGTCTTTATTCCATGGTGGAAGGAGAGCTTGTTTTTGCGAATGAACCAATTATGCGAATTGAAGCACCACTCGTTCAAGCTCAATTGATTGAGACTGCGCTACTAAATATCGTGAATTATCAAACGTTAATCGCAACAAAAGCGAGTCGTATAAAGCAAGTGGTGAAAACCGATACGGTGATGGAATTTGGTACGAGACGTGCGCAAGAAATGGATGCGGCGATTTGGGGAACGAGAGCAGCCTTCATTGGAGGCTTAGAGGCAACGTCGAATGTGAGAGCAGGTAAATTGTTTGGCATACCAGTTGCAGGTACGCATGCCCACTCTCTCGTGCAAGCGTATAAAAGTGATTATGAAGCGTTCCATGCGTATGCAAAAGCACACAAGGATTGCGTATTTTTAGTGGATACGTACAATACACTGAAAGTCGGCGTACCAACTGCTATTCAAGTGGCGAAAGAGCTAGGCGATCAAATTAACTTTGTCGGAATCCGCTTAGATAGTGGAGACATCGCTTTCTTATCGAAAGAAGCGCGAAAAATGCTAGATGAAGCTGGATTTACGGAAGCTAAAATCGTGGTATCGAACGACCTGGATGAATATACGATTCTTAATTTAAAAGCGCAAGGGGCAAAAGTGGATATGTGGGGTATTGGCACCAAACTGATTACTGCATATGATCAGCCTGCACTTGGTGCGGTATATAAAATTGTCTCGATCGAAAATGAAGCTGGAGA
The DNA here is from genome assembly GCF_003595195.1 of Paenisporosarcina cavernae. Lineage (GTDB taxonomy): Bacteria > Bacillota > Bacilli > Bacillales_A > Planococcaceae > Paenisporosarcina > Paenisporosarcina cavernae. The sequence goes on along the minus strand of NZ_CP032418.1, from coordinate 2,117,780 downwards.
AATGGAAGATACGATTAAAATTTCATCGACGACAGAAAAAGTGACGACACCTGGGCAAAAGAAGCTGTACCGAATAATTGATCGTGAGAATGGAAAAGCGGAAGGCGATTACATCACGATGTTTGATGAAGAACCGGAGAAAGAAAAGCGGTTAAAAATGTTCCATCCAGTGCATACATTTGTCTCGAAATTCGTTACCAATTTTGAAGCGAAAAATTTGCATGAAGAAGTGATTCAAAATGGAGAAGTCGTCTATACCATTCCTGCTTTGGCCGACATGAGAGATTATGCGACGGAAAACTTACATTTACTGTGGGATGAGTATAAACGTTCCTTGAATCCGGAAGAGTATCCCGTCGATTTAAGTCAGAAATGTTGGGACAATAAAATGCGTAACATTCAGGAAGTGCAAGATATGGTGGACCAATTCCAACAATCTGCTTTGCGTGAGGAGGGGAAGGCATGACACTTCAACAAGAAATTATCCAAGCTTTAGAAGTGAAACCGACGATCAATCCAGCAGAAGAAATTCGTCGTACAATCGATTTCTTAAAAGCGTATGCGACAAAACATTCCTTTTTAAAGGGTTTCGTACTCGGTATTTCTGGTGGCCAAGACTCTACACTCGTCGGGAAATTGGCTCAACTTGCAGTAGATGAACTAAATACAGAATCCGGATCGACGAAATATTCGTTTTACGCAGTTCGACTTCCGTACGGTGTTCAATTTGACGAAGATGATGCACAAGCAGCTCTTGATTTTATTCAACCGACAAAAGTGTACACGGTGAATATTAAAGGTGCCGTCGATGCAAGTAGAGCAGCGCTCGATGAAGCTGGTATTGAGCTGACGGACTTCGCAAAAGGGAATGAAAAAGCCCGGGAACGGATGAAAGTTCAATATTCCATTGCGGCTATGCACAATTCCGTAGTGCTTGGAACGGATCATGCGGCCGAAGCAATTACTGGATTCTATACGAAATACGGTGATGGTGGAGCGGATTTAGTGCCAATCTTCCGATTGAATAAGCGTCAAGGACGTGCACTCTTAAAAGAATTGAACGCTCCTGAAAGTTTATATGTAAAAATTCCTACAGCGGATTTAGAAGATGATCGCCCTGCCTTGCCTGACGAAGTGGCACTAGGGATAACGTATGAACAAATTGACGATTATTTAGAAGGTAAAGAAATTCCACGAGAAGCTCGTGAAAAACTAGAAGGCTATTACCTTCGAAGCGAACACAAACGACATATGCCAATCACCGTCTTCGACGATTTTTGGAAATGAAAATAGTGAGATCCCTAGTGCCTGAGTAAAATTCAGAAACTAGGGATTTTTTAAAAAAGGAGAGGTGCTTTTTACTGCGGAATATAAAGATTGACATCATATCCTTATGTTTCATGATGGAAAGTTAGATATTGAAGAGGGGTTGGTAGTGGAAAAGGTATAGAATGTGTGCGATTCAGGGGTCAGAGTGTGCGATTCATGCAATTGCCCATGCGATTCACTGAGGTTACTACGTGTGGGTTGTCACGAAGTAACTTTTTCCTCCGTCCATTCGTCTATCTCGCAAGTTGTGAAATAGGATAATTTTCGTTAAACTTAGGTTACATTATGGGAATTTTCGAAATAAATAAAGATTTCAGACGGGGGATTAACAATGGGGAATCTAGAGAAGTTACAATCGATCGTACATAATATGGAGAAAGTCATGGTTGGGAAAAAAACGATTGCCGAATTATGTGTTGTTGCTTTAGTAGCGCAAGGACATGTATTACTTGAAGATGTTCCTGGAGTTGGAAAGACGATGATGGTTCGCGCGTTAGCAAAATCGGTTAGTGCCAATTTTAAACGAATTCAATTCACTCCCGATTTACTTCCTTCAGATGTCATTGGGGTATCTATTTATAATCCGAAAGACATGGAGTTTCACTTCCGACCAGGACCGATTATGGGGAATATCGTGCTTGCAGATGAAATCAATCGTACGTCTCCAAAAACCCAATCAGCGTTATTAGAAGGAATGGAAGAGGCATCGGTCACGATGGACGGGGAAACAATGATGATTCCAAAACCATTTTTTGTCATGGCGACGCAAAATCCGATCGAATATGAAGGTACGTACCCTCTTCCAGAAGCGCAGTTGGACCGCTTTTTGATGAAGCTTCGCATCGGCTATCCGACTCAAGCAGAGGAAATGGAAGTGTTGAAACGAGCAGAGAAATCATCTCCTATCGAATCACTAGAAGCCATCATGACATTAGACGAGTTACTTGCGCTACAAGCAGATGTGAAAGATATACAAGTGGATGAAACGATCAAAAACTACATTGTCGATTTGGCCAATAAAACACGAAATGATTCCTACGTATATCTAGGTGTCAGCCCTCGAGGATCTTTAGCGTTGATGCGAGCAGCGCAAAGTTACGCGATGTTACAAGGGAGAGATTTTGTTACGCCAGATGATGTTCAATATTTGGTGAAGTATGTCTTTGGACACCGAATTATTTTACGAGCAGAAGCGAAATACGATGGCATAACGGTGGAAGAAATAATCGCACGAATCGTCGCGAAAACAACGGTGCCGATCAAAAGGCTTGTGAAACAATGAGTGGTCGATTTTCGTGGGCAATCGCAAAACGATTGCTTTTCGTTCTATTTATACTCGCAGTTGCATTCTCTTTTGCGATGTTTCAAGGCGGCTTTTTAAGCTGGTTTATCTTCTATACGTTATTGCCTTTTGCTTTGTATTCCATTGCTTTTTTCTTCAGTCCTATTTCAAAGTTCCGCGTAGAGCGTTTCATACATACCTCTCAAATTCGAAAAGGCGGAAAGATGAGTGTCTCGATTGTAGTGAAGCGTACTTCACGATTTCCGATGTTGTATGCGTTGGTAGAGGAACGTTCGGGTAGTAAAGCCCTACAAGAAGCAGCAGGGAATCAATTGAAAAAACTTCGTTTAATTGGTTTTCGAAATTCCTTTGAACTTGAATATGAAGTCACACATATGCCTCGTGGGGAACATATTTTAGAAGGAGTTCAAATTGAAGTAAGTGACTTTTTCGGTTGGGTGAAAAAAGGACATTTCTTTCCACTAAAACAAACTGTTTTAGTGTATCCAAATGTTACCGAAATGATTTATGCACCGATTGAGACCCGATATGACTATGGACAAGCAACTTCTCCATTTACGATTGTGAAAGATACTACGATGGCCACTGGAATAAGAGATTACCAACCAGGAGATAGAGTTTCGTGGATTCATTGGAAATCGTTCGCAAAAACGCAAACTCTTCGAACAAAAGAATTTGAAGATCGCCAATCTCAAGAATTGTTTTTATTGTTAGATCGAAGCCCCTCCAATCGTTTTGAAGAAACGGTAGAATTGACCGCTTCCATTTTACATGCGGTTGTCAGAAATCAAGCAAGTGCTGCGTTCTTGTCTCTTGGGAAAAAACGAGTTTCTGTTCCTGCCATACAATCGGAAGAGCAATTACAACGAACGATGCTTCATTTAGCAAAAGTGAAAGACGATTTACATCAAAGTGTGGAAAGTGCATTGATGAGAGATACCTCGATAGCGAATGCTTCGACGGTTCTTGTTCTTACTGGACGGTTAACGCAGGATATGATCATAGCTATTCCGAGAGCAGCAAAAAAACTTCGTCTTTGCACGATTTTTGTCGTGTTAAAACGAGGCGAAAAGCCAACACCACATGATTTGAAAGTACATGCACAAGCGAGAGCGCGTGGTATGGTAGTGAAAGTCTTAACCCAAGAAACATTCGCAAATGCCTTTACGGAGGTGGGAAAATGACGAATACTTCCCGTCCTCATACTGGAATTGTACAGCTAATTCTATATGTACTCGTATTTTTGCTACTCCGTGAATGGCTCATTCCTGTTATGCAGTTAACATCTACGGGTTATTTAACGCTTTTTTTACTCTTTGTGATTGTTTGTTTAATCGTCGATTATTTAGAAATGAAAAAAGTGTACGCATTTTTGATTAAAATGGTGTTTGTCGGATGGGCGCTTGTTTTTATCTATCAAGGAAAACTGTTTTCTCCGATTGAAGGAACCAAATTTTTGCTTGAACAAGTAGTAGAAAATGGTATCGCTATTTTTTCGATGAATTGGGGCCTGATCACGGACCCAATTCGAACATTTTTGTTTTTCGCCTTACTTTGGATGATCACCTATTTAATTCACCATTGGTTACGGGTAAAGATGAGTATTTTGTTATTTTTTATCCTTACGGTAGTGTTTATTGCTTCGCTCGATACGTTTAGTCCTTACGATGGAGACCATGCAATTATCCGGATTATGTTGCTAGGATTGGTCTTATCAGGACTGTTAAAAATTGCGCGACTGTATGATGAAAATCGAGTCTCGTTTTCTCCATCTAAATTCAGTCGCTTGTCCATTCCATTAGTGGTAATCGTTTTGATAACGGTAGGGTTCGGTTATTTATTGCCAAAAGCGGGACCAATATGGCAAGATCCAGTGCCGTTTTTACAATCGTTTGCTGAAGATACAGCATCAAACGGAACCTTACGTCCAGCAGTGTCGAAGATTGGGTACGATGAGGACGATTCGCAACTTGGAGGTTCCTTTATTGGCGACGACACAGTGGTGTTTGAAGCGATTATTGAAGATGGGACTTATTGGAAAATCGAAAACAAAGATGTGTATACCGGGAAAGGGTGGGAAGTCAGTACACCTGAGACGGAAAAACGATATGTAAATTATGGGAATAACCAACCTATCGAAACAGATTTCCCGGTAGGTCCAGCGGAAGATGCTGATACTGCTGAAATTACTATGCGGGAAGACTTTGAATTTTTAGTATATCCGTATGGGATGGATTCCGTTAATTCGCAAGAAGATATCTCATACGCCCTGTCGTTAGATGAACAAAAAGTAGAGACATATGTTCAAGCAAGACCTGTGAATGTAACGCAGTACACAATCAATTATAGTGAAACGACCTATAGTTTAAAGGCGCTACGCGAGACAAAGCCGGAAATGGCAAGAGATTTACCAATCGAATTCGATCGTTATTTGCAATTGCCAGAGACGTTGCCACAACGCGTGCGAGATTTGGCAGAAACGATCACAGCTTCACAAAGCTCTCTCTACGACAAAGCAGTTGCCATTGAGCGCTATTTTTCAGGAAATAACTTTGTTTATGATCAGACAAGTATTCCTGTACCAGATGATAAGCAAGATTATGTCGATCAATTTTTATTTGAATCAAAACGGGGGTACTGTGATAACTTTTCTACGTCCATGGTGGTTATGTTACGTTCAATAGGCATCCCAGCTCGTTGGACAAAAGGGTTTGCAGAGGGCGAAGAAGTGGAAGATCGAGGACCAAATTCATTCTATGAAGTGACGAATAATAGTGCCCATTCATGGGTAGAAGCCTATATGCCGAATGTTGGATGGGTGGCATTTGAGCCAACGATCGGTTTCTCCGGCGCAACAAACGTGGAATATGATGTAGAGGCGAATACGGTAGAACCTCCACCAACGCCTGAAGAAACAGATACAGCGAAGCCTCAAAAAGTTGATAAGGAAGCGACTTTTTCCTTTGTGAAATGGGCAGATGCTGCATGGGATTCGTTCCGCGACTGGTTAGACCGTTCAAAAGGAACACTTCTAAAGTGGGGGATTATCACCGCTATTGTTGTCTTCATTTTATTTAAAATTAGGAGATATTGGCTCCCACGCATTCTCGTTCCGTATTATCGATTGCAGAAAAATGATTGGCACACGTTTGAAAAGCGCTACTATCGTTTGTTAAAACAATTGGAACTGTACGGTATTACGAAGCAAGAAGGCTACACTTTACAACAATATGCAACGTATGTCGATCAGTTCTTTGAAACAAAAGATATGCGACGTCTAACGGCTGCTTTTGAACGAGGATTTTATGGGAATAAAAATACGGGTGATGATTATGCGAAACTGAGAGAAAGTTGGGAAAATTTAATCAATCGTACTACTAGTTGATTTTCGTGTGAAGTGTAGGTAGAATGGGTACAAATTAGATAGAACGATGCCCTCATATATGTCCGATAATACGGTTCGGATGTCTCTACCAAGTTGCCGGAAATAACTTGACTATGAAGGCGGAAAAGTCGCGTCATTTGGCGTAGACTTTTTTGCCTTTATTTTCGTAGGACATGAAACGCGTACAAAGATTTTCTTTCGTACGCGTTTTTATATAGAGGGAGCGTTTATTTCAACTAAATGAGGTGGAAAGTTTGTCAGCAACCCCCATGTTAAAAGAGCAAGAAAAAATTGTGGTTTTAGACTTCGGAAGTCAATATAACCAACTAATCACTCGTCGTATTCGTGAATTCGGCGTTTATAGTGAATTACATCCTCATACCGTCACTGCGGCAGACATTCAAGAAATGAATGCGACAGGTATTATCTTCTCTGGAGGTCCAAATTCTGTCTACGGAGAAAATGCTTTTTCGGTAGATCCAGATATTTTGTCATTAGGAATTCCTGTTCTAGGTATTTGTTATGGAATGCAGTTAATGGCGCATCATTTAGGCGGAACGGTTGAAAAAGCGCATCGCCGTGAATACGGCAAAGCGGACATTACAGTCGTGAAAGAATCAGAGCTATTTAAAGATTTACCTGTAGAACAAACTGTTTGGATGAGTCACGGGGATCATGTCACGAAGGCTCCGGAAGGTTTTGACATTATCGCAACAAGTCCAAGCTGTGATATTGCCGCGATTGCGAATAAGGAACGTGGACTTTTCGCGGTGCAATTCCATCCCGAAGTTCGTCACTCTGTTTATGGCAATGAAATCATTCGTCAATTTGTTTTCGATATTTGCGGAGCAAAAGGTGATTGGTCAATGGAAAGTTTCATTGAACTAGAAATCGAAAAAATTCGCGAGCAAGTTGGAAACAAACAAGTGCTATGTGCATTAAGTGGTGGTGTTGATTCTTCCGTTGTCGCAGTTTTAATTCACAAAGCAATCGGCGATCAATTGACTTGTATGTTTGTCGATCATGGACTTCTTCGTAAAGGGGAAGCGGAAAGTGTGATGAAAACGTTCGCGGATGGCTTCCATATGAAAGTGATTAAAATTGATGCGCGTGACCGATTCATGGCCAAGTTGAGCGGGATTTCAGATCCAGAAGCAAAACGCAAAATAATCGGTAACGAGTTTATCTATGTCTTCGATGAAGAAGCTGCGAAATTGACGGACATGGATTTCTTGGCGCAAGGGACGCTTTACACAGACATTATCGAAAGTGGAACAGCGACAGCACAAACAATCAAGTCTCACCACAACGTTGGTGGGCTTCCTGAAGATATGAAATTTACGTTAATCGAGCCATTAAATACACTGTTCAAAGATGAAGTAAGGGCTTTAGGAACAGAACTAGGAATGCCAGATGAAATTGTCTGGCGCCAACCTTTCCCAGGTCCAGGTCTTGGAATTCGAGTACTTGGAGAAGTAACGGAAGAAAAATTAGAAATCGTCCGGGAATCGGATGCAATTCTACGTGATGAAATTAAAAAAGCAGGACTAGAACGCGATATTTGGCAATACTTCACGGTGCTTCCGGATATCCGAAGCGTAGGAGTGATGGGGGATGCCCGTACGTATGATTATGCAATCGGAATTCGTGCAGTAACATCGATTGATGGGATGACGTCAGACTGGGCACGTATTCCTTGGGATATTTTAGAGAAAATTAGTGTTCGTTTGGTCAATGAAGTACCGCACATCAACCGAGTCCTGTATGATGTAACGAGCAAGCCACCTAGTACGATTGAATGGGAATAATACGGATGATTAATCTGTAAATGAAATAATTGTTCGTGTTTAGTCTTTTCATTCTTGGGCGGACATGCTAAAATAAAAAAGAATTTAATACTATCGTCGTATAATGTCGGGAATATGGCCCGAAAGTTTCTACCGAGTTACCGTAAATGACTCGACTACGATTTTTGGAATGTCTTTTGGCATTCCCTTGTTTATAGAACAAGTAATCGGAGCATGCGACAAGGAATTGTCGTGTGCTTTTTTATTAGAAACGACTTGTACGAGCGAAAACTGGAGGAGAACAATGAGAAAGTTTTTTCGCTTTGAAGAGTTAGGAACAAATTACAAACGAGAAATAATTGGGGGACTGACAACGTTCCTTGCGATGGCGTACATCTTAGTGGTCAATCCATTAACGCTATCGTTAGATTCAGTTCCAGATTTGCCAGATGCAATGAGAATGGATGCAGGTGCCGTTTTCGTTGCAACTGCTTTAGCTGCAGCGGTCGGATCGTTATTTATGGGGATTATCGCAAGGTATCCGATTGCGCTTGCACCAGGAATGGGACTGAACGCATTTTTTGCTTATACAGTTGTATTAAATTACGGTATTCCATGGCAAACTGCTTTAACCGGAGTTTTATTTTCTGGACTTATTTTTATTTTACTAACACTGTCGGGTATACGAGAAACTATTATTAATGCCATTCCCGCACCGCTAAAATATGCGGTAGGAGCGGGTATTGGACTATTCATCACATTTATTGGCTTTCAAAATGCAGGGATCGTAGTAGATAATCCAGCAACACTTGTGGGATTAGGCGATTTTGCAAGCCCCAATACGTTACTTGCGATTTTCGGATTAGTATTGACAGTTATCTTAATGGTTCGAAAAGTAAATGGTGGAATTTTTATTGGAATGATCGTGACTGCTATTATTGGAATGATTTTCTCGCTAGTAGATTTGCCGTCTTCTATTATTGGGAAAATTCCAGACGTTTCACCGACGTTCGGTGTAGCGTTTGATCCAATCTTCCATAACTTCGGATCTTTAATGACGATGGATTTTCTTGTTATCGTTCTAACATTTTTGTTTGTTGACTTCTTTGACACAGCAGGCACATTGGTCGCGGTTGCAACACAAGCAGGACTAATGAAAGAAAATAAATTGCCTCGAGCAGGTAAAGCATTACTAGCAGATTCCCTTGCGACCGTTACAGGTGCCATTTTTGGTACATCGACAACTACATCATATATTGAGTCAAGTGCAGGAGTAGCAGCTGGAGCAAAATCAGGTTTTGCTGCAGTAGTTACAGGACTGCTTTTCCTATTATCCTTGTTCTTTTACCCAGTGCTAAGTGTCATTACTTCAGCCGTTACAGCACCGGCATTAATTATAGTAGGGGTACTTATGGTTGCTTCATTAGGATTAATTGAATGGAATCGATTTGAAATTGCGGTACCCGCGTTTTTAACTGTAATCGCAATGCCACTTGGATATAGTATTGCGACGGGGATTGCAATTGGATTCATCTTCTATCCTATAACGATGATCGTAAGTGGACGATGGAAAGAAGTGCATCCAATCATGTATGGCTTGTTCGTTGTTTTCACCTTGTATTTCATCTTTCTTAAATAAAAAAACACAACGCTTTCTACTATATAAAGTAGAAGGCGTTTTGTATTTATAGATGAAAAGATAGAAACGGAATAATATAACAATTAAATATAACGAAAATGCTATTGAATTTAACGTAATATTCTGTTAATATAAAAGAGCGCCACAAAAAGATAGAAGGCTGTTGACAAAGAAGTTAGCAGTTGGTATAGTTTGAAAGTTGTCAAATCAAGTACCAACTTTATAAATTAAAAGTGTTGACAATCTATTGATGCTTTTGTTATTATTAGAAAGTTGCTGATTTGAAGCGACGAACACATGAACCTTGAAAACTGAACAGCAAAACGTTAACTATAACAGTTTGTCGGTAACCGACCTCCGTCGGAGCCACAAACAAAACTTAGAAACTTTTGTTTCTATTTTAAATGGACATCATTAAGATGCCAGCAAACAGCATGAGCAATTATGCTCTCTATGATGGAGAGTTTGATCCTGGCTCAGGACGAACGCTGGCGGCGTGCCTAATACATGCAAGTCGAGCGGAAAGAAGAAGAAGCTTGCTTCTTCTGATTTTAGCGGCGGACGGGTGAGTAACACGTGGGCAACCTGCCCTGTAGATTGGGATAACTCCGGGAAACCGGGGCTAATACCGAATAATCCTTCGGATTTCATGGTCTGAAGTTGAAAGACGGTCTCGGCTGTCACTACAGGATGGGCCCGCGGCGCATTAGCTAGTTGGTAGGGTAACGGCCTACCAAGGCGACGATGCGTAGCCGACCTGAGAGGGTGATCGGCCACACTGGGACTGAGACACGGCCCAGACTCCTACGGGAGGCAGCAGTAGGGAATCTTCCACAATGGACGAAAGTCTGATGGAGCAACGCCGCGTGAGTGAAGAAGGTTTTCGGATCGTAAAACTCTGTTGTGAGGGAAGAACAGGTAGGGGAGTAACTGTCCTTACTATGACGGTACCTCATTAGAAAGCCACGGCTAACTACGTGCCAGCAGCCGCGGTAATACGTAGGTGGCAAGCGTTGTCCGGAATTATTGGGCGTAAAGCGCGCGCAGGCGGTCCTTTAAGTCTGATGTGAAAGCCCACGGCTCAACCGTGGAGGGTCATTGGAAACTGGAGGACTTGAGTGCAGAAGAGGAAAGCGGAATTCCACGTGTAGCGGTGAAATGCGTAGAGATGTGGAGGAACACCAGTGGCGAAGGCGGCTTTCTGGTCTGTAACTGACGCTGAGGCGCGAAAGCGTGGGGAGCAAACAGGATTAGATACCCTGGTAGTCCACGCCGTAAACGATGAGTGCTAAGTGTTAGGGGGTTTCCGCCCCTTAGTGCTGCAGCTAACGCATTAAGCACTCCGCCTGGGGAGTACGGCCGCAAGGCTGAAACTCAAAGGAATTGACGGGGGCCCGCACAAGCGGTGGAGCATGTGGTTTAATTCGAAGCAACGCGAAGAACCTTACCAGGTCTTGACATCCCACTGACCGGCATAGAGATATGCTTTTCCCTTCGGGGACAGTGGTGACAGGTGGTGCATGGTTGTCGTCAGCTCGTGTCGTGAGATGTTGGGTTAAGTCCCGCAACGAGCGCAACCCTTGATCTTAGTTGCCAGCATTTAGTTGGGCACTCTAAGGTGACTGCCGGTGACAAACCGGAGGAAGGTGGGGATGACGTCAAATCATCATGCCCCTTATGACCTGGGCTACACACGTGCTACAATGGACGGTACAAAGGGTTGCGAACCCGCGAGGGGGAGCTAATCCCATAAAACCGTTCTCAGTTCGGATTGTAGGCTGCAACTCGCCTACATGAAGCCGGAATCGCTAGTAATCGCGGATCAGCATGCCGCGGTGAATACGTTCCCGGGCCTTGTACACACCGCCCGTCACACCACGAGAGTTTGTAACACCCGAAGTCGGTGAGGTAACCTTTTGGAGCCAGCCGCCGAAGGTGGGACAGATGATTGGGGTGAAGTCGTAACAAGGTAGCCGTATCGGAAGGTGCGGCTGGATCACCTCCTTTCTAAGGATAATTACGGAAGATGAACCTTCGGTTCATCGGTTAACGTTTTGCGTTCAGTTTTGAAGGTTCACAAGAAAAGCGGAATGAGGCATGATAGGCCGACTACCACTTTGGACCTGCGACTGCGTCATCTTGATGACGAGGGAGTAGGGAAAAGAGGTTGCGGACTGCCGAGTGAGCTAGACAGTGAAAACTTCAAACTTGTTCTTTGAAAACTGGATAAAACGACATTGAAAGCAACACATTGTAAGTAAGATTCAAGGTAAACAGTTTTCAACTGTTTCCATGCAAGGCTTATTAACGGTTAAGTTAATAAGGGCGCACGGTGAATGCCTTGGCACTAGGAGCCGAAGAAGGACGGTACGAACACCGATATGCCTCGGGGAGCTGTAAGTAAGCATTGATCCGTGGATTTCCGAATGGGGAAACCCACTGTTTTTAATCGAGCAGTACGTTTACGTGAATTCATAGCGTAATCGAGGCACACCCAGGGAACTGAAACATCTAAGTACCTGGAGGAAGAGAAAGAAAAATCGATTCCCTGAGTAGCGGCGAGCGAAACGGGAAGAGCCCAAACCAAGAGGCTTGCCTCTTGGGGTTGTAGGACACTCAATACGGAGTTACAAAAGAACGGGGTAGGCGAAGCGATCTGGAAAGGTCCGCGAAACAAGGTAACAGCCCTGTAGTCGAAAGTTCGTTCTCTCCTGAGTGGATCCTGAGTACGGCGGAACACGTGAAATTCCGTCGGAATCCGGGAGGACCATCTCCCAAGGCTAAATACTCCCTAGTGACCGATAGTGAACCAGTACCGTGAGGGAAAGGTGAAAAGCACCCCGGAAGGGGAGTGAAAAAGATCCTGAAACCGTGTGCCTACAAGTAGTTAGAGCCCGTTAATGGGTGATAGCGTGCCTTTTGTAGAATGAACCGGCGAGTTACGATTGCGTGCAAGGTTAAGCTGAGAAGGCGGAGCCGTAGCGAAAGCGAGTCTGAATAGGGCGAATGAGTACGTAGTTGTAGACCCGAAACCAGGTGATCTACCCATGTCCAGGGTGAAGGTAAGGTAACACTTACTGGAGGCCCGAACCCACGCATGTTGAAAAATGCGGGGATGAGGTGTGGGTAGCGGAGAAATTCCAATCGAACCTGGAGATAGCTGGTTCTCTCCGAAATAGCTTTAGGGCTAGCCTCAAACGTGAGAATCCTGGAGGTAGAGCACTGTTTGGACTAGGGGCCCATCCCGGGTTACCGAATTCAGACAAACTCCGAATGCCAGAGATTTATGTTTGGGAGTCAGACTGCGAGTGATAAGATCCGTAGTCAAGAGGGAAACAGCCCAGACCACCAGCTAAGGTCCCCAAGTAATTGTTAAGTGGAAAAGGATGTGGCGTTGCTTAGACAACCAGGATGTTGGCTTAGAAGCAGCCATCATTTAAAGAGTGCGTAATAGCTCACTGGTCGAGTGACGCTGCGCCGAAAATGTATCGGGGCTAAACAATTCACCGAAGCTGTGGATTGACACCGTAGGTGTCAGTGGTAGGAGAGCGTTCTAAGGGCGTTGAAGCTAGACCGGAAGGACTGGTGGAGCGCTTAGAAGTGAGAATGCCGGTATGAGTAGCGAAAGACGGGTGAGAATCCCGTCCACCGAATGACTAAGGTTTCCTGAGGAAGGCTCGTCCGCTCAGGGTTAGTCGGGACCTAAGTCGAGGCCGATAGGCGTAGACGATGGACAACAGGTTGATATTCCTGTACCACCTCCCCGCCGTTTGAGTAATGGGGGGACGCAGTAGGATAGGGTAAGCGTGCCGTTGGTTGTGCACGTTCAAGCAGTGAGATGTGGAATGAGGCAAATCCCGTTCCTACAACATTGAGCTGTGATGACAAGGACCACTTGGTCTGGAGTTCCTGATTTCACTCTGCCAAGAAAAGCCTCTAACGAGGCGGGAGGTGCCCGTACCGCAAACCGACACAGGTAGTCGAGGAGAGAATCCTAAGGTGATCGAGAGAACTCTCGTTAAGGAACTCGGCAAAATGACCCCGTAACTTCGGGAGAAGGGGTGCTCTATTAGGGTGTTAAAGCCCGAGAGAGCCGCAGTGAATAGGCCCAGGCGACTGTTTAGCAAAAACACAGGTCTCTGCAAAACCGTAAGGTGACGTATAGGGGCTGACGCCTGCCCGGTGCTGGAAGGTTAAGAGGAGTGCTTAGCGCAAGCGAAGGTGCGAATTGAAGCCCCAGTAAACGGCGGCCGTAACTATAACGGTCCTAAGGTAGCGAAATTCCTTGTCGGGTAAGTTCCGACCCGCACGAAAGGCGTAACGATCTGGGCACTGTCTCAACGAGAGACTCGGTGAAATTATAGTACCTGTGAAGATGCAGGTTACCCGCGACAGGACGGAAAGACCCCGTGGAGCTTTACTGTAGCCTGATATGGAATTTTGGTACAACTTGTACAGGATAGGTAGGAGCCTAAGAGCCCGGAGCGCCAGCTTCGGAGGAGGCGTCGGTGGGATACTACCCTGGTTGTATTGAACTTCTAACCCATACCCGTAAGCCGGGTAGGAGACAGTGTCAGGCGGGCAGTTTGACTGGGGCGGTCGCCTCCTAAAGTGTAACGGAGGCGCCCAAAGGTTCCCTCAGAATGGTTGGAAATCATTCGTAGAGTGTAAAGGCAGAAGGGAGCTTGACTGCGAGACCTACAAGTCGAGCAGGGTCGAAAGACGGGCTTAGTGATCCGGTGGTTCCGCATGGAAGGGCCATCGCTCAACGGATAAAAGCTACCCCGGGGATAACAGGCTTATCTCCCCCAAGAGTCCACATCGACGGGGAGGTTTGGCACCTCGATGTCGGCTCATCGCATCCTGGGGCTGTAGTCGGTCCCAAGGGTTGGGCTGTTCGCCCATTAAAGCGGTACGCGAGCTGGGTTCAGAACGTCGTGAGACAGTTCGGTCCCTATCCGTCGTGGGCGTAGGAAATTTGAGAGGAGCTGTCCTTAGTACGAGAGGACCGGGATGGACACACCGCTGGTGTACCAGTTGTTCTGCCAAGAGCATCGCTGGGTAGCTATGTGTGGACGGGATAAGTGCTGAAAGCATCTAAGCATGAAGCCCCCCTCAAGATGAGATTTCCCATTACGCAAGTAAGTAAGATCCCTCAAAGACGATGAGGTAGATAGGTTCGAGGTGGAAGCGTGGCGACACGTGCAGCTGACGAATACTAATCGATCGAGGACTTAACCAAAACGAGTGGAACGTCGTAAGACGTTTCCACCGAACGTGTTCTTTCAATGACGTTTATCCAGTTTTGAGTGAACAAACACTCTAAAAAATAATCCAGTGATTATGGCAAAGAGGTCACACCCGTTCCCATACCGAACACGGAAGTTAAGCTCTTTAGCGCCGATGGTAGTTGGGGGTTTCCCCCTGTGAGAGTAGGACGTCGCTGGGCTACTAAGGAATTCTTCTTATGAGGAGTTCCTTTTTTATGGAGAAAACTTCGTTTAACTCTCACGTGAGAGGCCGGCTGCAAGCGTGCATCGTCCTGATGCTTTGTCGGCACTAGCACATCCTGTGGCTGTTCGGCATACGGACATCCTTGTCCTTTGCGTCGTAGGAAGTCGCTGGAATACTAAGGAATTCTTCTTATGAAGAGTTCCTTTATTTATTGGAGAAAGGTTCTTTTCTAAAAGGATGATTTTCGCACGCGAAAATCTACCTATTCCTTTCAAAAAGACGACATTCGTGAGCGAATGTCCATCTTATTTCCCTTTCAAGACAGAACAGCAACGAATCATACCTATCCAATAAATAGGAAAAATTCTCCTGTATCCTCGTCTCTCTCTAATCCTAATCACTTAACCCATAAAAAATTTTCTATTCGAACGATTGATTCGATCATTTCCACAGTTGATAGTATTTCTTACGAAAACATGGAAAACCTATAGAATTAGCACTTAAAATAAGCCCATTTATCCAATCTTAAAAAATTTTTTAAAAAATTTCTGATTCCGAAGTATATTTTATACAAAAGTAGGGAAATAGGAGTATACTATGGATAATTTCATAGTTACATAATTTTCTTACAAAAGGAGGAGTAAGTATGGGGTCTAGTAAAACTTGGCTAGCTGCAGGTATTGGGATGATTGTCGTAGTATTAGCTCTTATTGTTTTAATTTTGACGTTTGGCTGGAATGGAGACGACAAGGACGAAGCAAATCCTGATAATGGGACAAGTACTTCCCAAGGATCTGACTCAGGCACGTTAACTGCAGAGAATGGAACAGATTTTAAAGTAGAGTATCCAACGACTGAATGGATGACGAATGGTGGAGACTATTACAATCGTCGTTATGCAAACTTGGATCAAATTACAACAGAGAATATTAAAAACTTAAAGCCTGAATGGGTGACGAGTCTTGGCTCTGGCACAGAATTTAAATATTCTGGTGAAGCAACTCCAGTCGTTATTGATGGTGTAATGTACATTACGACTGGTGCAAATGATGTACTTGCATTAGACGCAGTGACAGGTGAAAAGGTATGGGAATATCGTCCTGAAATCGCACAAGAGATGGATACGGTTTGTTGTGGTTGGGTAAACCGTGGTGTTGGTTTTGGCGATGGCATGATTTTCGCAACGTTACTTGATGCGCGTTTAGTAGCATTAGACCAAAAAACTGGTGAAGTTGTTTGGGAACGTGAAGTAGCAAACTGGGAAGAAGGATATACAATTACTGGAGCTCCACTTTATTACAATGGAAAAGTGTATACAGGAGTTGCTGGTGGGGAATATGGAATTCGTGGACGCTTAACGGCGTTTGATGCGGATAATGGTCGTGAAATCTGGCGTTTCTATACGATTCCTGGGCCTGGGGAAAAAGGACATGAAACTTGGCCAGAAGATAACGATGCATGGATGACTGGTGGAGGACCAATTTGGCAAACACCAGCTGTTGACCCTGAACTAGGTTATTTATATTTTGCAACTGGTAATACTTCTCCTGATTTAGATGGTAGTAACCGTGCAGGAGATAACTTGTATGCAAACTCTATTATGGCAATTGATGCTGAAACAGGGGAATATAAATGGCATTTCCAAGAAGTACATCATGATATTTGGGATATGGATCCTGCCAACCCAGTTATTTTATATGATGTAGAGATGGATGGAGAAATGAAAAAAGGAATTGCGCAAGCTGGTAAAACAGGATGGGTGTATTTCTTAGATCGTACAACTGGTGAACCATTAGTTGGTATTGAAGAAAAAGAAGTTCCGCAAGATGATCGACAACATACTTCACCAACTCAACCGTATCCAATCGGGGACGCTTTCGTACCTCAAGAAGTAACGGATGAAGCGGTTAAAGAAGATTTGTCGGATGATTTTGAAGGCGAATATGGTAAAATTTTCGATCCTTTCTGGGAAACACCGTTAGTGGTAAAACCATCACCACAAGGTGGGGCTAACTGGCCACCATCCGCATATAATCCGGATACAGAATATTTCTACGTATTAGGAAATGATAATTATTTCACGTTTACTCGTAGTGATGAAAAGTTCAAAGAAGGAGACGCTTATTTAGGATCAGTCTTTGCTCCTGTATTAGAAGCTCCTCAAAGAGGAACTGTCACAGCGATTGATGTGAAAACAAACAAAATTGCATGGCAAGTGGATTGGGATGCAATTGCGTACAGTGGTGTGTTAACAACAAAAGGGAACTTAGTATTTGTTGGACATAATGATGGTCGCATTATCGCATACGATGCGAAAACTGGCGATCAAGTGTGGGAATACATGACCGATGCTGGGGCTAATGCTCCTCCAATTTCCTATGAAGTTGACGGCGTACAATACATCTCTATTTTATCTGCTGGTAATACTCTAGCTGGTTCCAAACATGGAGATAAAATGTACACGTTTAAATTAGATGGAACATTTAAAGACGGAAATGTTACCAATGCTGGTAAAGGTACCCCTTCTACTGATACTCCATCAAAAGGTGGAGATGACAAAGACACTGCTTCAGCAGAAACAGATAAAGGTATGGACGTCTTTAAAAACAACTGTTTAGCTTGTCATGGAGAACAAGGTGCTGGTGGTCATAATGGACCAAATCTTCAAGATAGTAAAACGGCGGAGGATTTAGATAAAGTAGTCGCTCGTATTAAAGAAGGAGGATCATCAATGCCATCGTTTGACGGTATTTTATCCGAAGAAGAAATTAATGCAGTGGCGAAATATGTAAATGAAGTATTGAGCCCATTAGGAAAATAAACAAATAGAGTCGGCAAGGACTGGATTCCAGGTAGTAGAATTTCTACTAACAATGGATGGAACGTCTCTTGCCGGCTTTTTTATGTGATCAAACGTTTTGAAGGAAATAGTCCATTTCCTTTCAATAGTTTATGTAAATGAAGAGGTATTCCAAACTATTCCATGCCTTCTACTAAACTCCAAAATACGAACATTCGAATATTAAATTTATGTAACGTTCGCATTTATCCGTTGACCTAGGGTGAAATCGTTGTTAAACTTACAGTATACAAATCAAAACCCACATATATGCTGAAGAATTGGCTTCAGCGTCTCTACCAGGTCACCGTAAATGACCGGACTATGGGGGAAGCGACTTTAGGTATACATCTACGGGAGTAGACTGTCCTCAAGTGAATTGCTTTCTTCCATAGGAGCAGTTTATTTGAGGGCTTTTTCATTTCAAGGAGGAAGATTATGCATCCAAAAGTTGGCGTGATTATGGGAAGTTCAAGTGACTGGGAAACGATGAAGCATGCATGTGAAAAATTAGACGAGTTGCATGTGCCATATGAAAAACAAGTAGTTTCTGCACATCGTACGCCAGATTTAATGTTTGAATATGCAGAAACAGCGCGAGATAGAGGTTTGCAAGTAATAATCGCAGGTGCTGGAGGTGCTGCTCATTTACCGGGAATGGTTGCTTCGAAAACAACACTTCCAGTCATTGGTGTTCCGGTTGAATCTAAAGCATTAAAAGGGTTAGATTCCCTTTTATCAATCGTCCAAATGCCTGGTGGTGTACCAGTAGCAACTGTGGCAATTGGTAAAGCAGGGGCAACGAATGCAGCAATACTTGCAACACAAATATTAGCGGCGACGGACTTGTCTTTGGCTAATCAATTGGAAGAACAAAGAGCGAAAACGAAGGATACAGTCATGAAAATGACAGGTGATTTAGTATGATGCGCACAATTTTGCCAGGACAAACGATCGGAATTATCGGCGGCGGACAACTTGGACGGATGATGGCGCTTGCAGCGAAGGAAGCAGGATTTAAAATTGCCGTCCTTGATCCTACCTTGGATTCCCCGTGTGGACAAGTAGCAGATATTCAAATTGTCGCGAATTTTGATGATCAAGATGCGTTAGAAGAATTAGCAGAATGCAGTGATGTGATTACGTATGAATTTGAAAATATTGATTATGAATCCTTAAAGCAACTATGCAATATTGCATATATCCCGCAAGGAGCAGAACTAATACGAGTCACACAAAATCGTTTAATTGAAAAACAGACAATTGAAGCTGCTGGAGTAGAAGTTGCAGCATACCGAGAAGTGACGAACGAGGAAGAGTTAACGGCAGCGACGGAAGCGCTAGGATTTCCGTGTATTTTAAAAACCACGTTTGGCGGCTACGACGGCAAAGGGCAAATGACGCTGTCTAGCACAGAAGATTTCCAGAAAGTGGCAGAATTATATCAGACTCAAACATGTGTGTTAGAAAAATTCGTTCCGTTTGAAAAGGAAATCTCTGTCATCGTGCAGCGAAATGCCAAAGGGGAAACACGTTGTTTGCCAGTGGCGGAGAATATTCATGTCGATCATATTTTACACGAAAGTATCGTACCTGCTAGGACACCTGAATATGTGCAACTGAATGCGATGGAACTTGCGACAAAAATTGCAGATTCTGTGTCTCTAATAGGCACACTTGCAGTTGAAATGTTTGTACTAGAAGATGGAGAGATTTTGGTGAATGAATTAGCACCACGCCCTCACAATTCGGGGCATTACTCCATTGAAGCGACGAGAGTCTCACAATTTGAACAACATATACGTGCAATTTGTGGATGGCCGCTTGCAACGCCTGAGTTGCTAAAGCCTTGTGTCATGGTCAATGTGTTAGGAGAACATGTAGTGCCACTAACGCAAATATTATTAAAGTACCCGGATTGGTCGATTCACTTGTACGGAAAAAAAGAAGCGAAACACAAACGGAAAATGGGACACGTGACGATCTTAACAGACAATATTGATATCACGTTGGACGAAATTGAACACTCTGGTGTTTGGTCAAACTAAGCGGTAGAGTTTTAAAATGAACAGATCCCATAATGGCTTATATAAAGAGGAGATTTTACATGATTGAACGATATACACGCCCCGAAATGGGAGCAATATGGACAGAGCACAACAAATACGAAGCATGGCTAGAGGTTGAAATTTTAGCATGTGAAGCATGGGCCAAACTTGGGGATATTCCAACGGAAGATGTAAAGAAAATCCGAGAAAATGCTTCGTTCGATGTGAACCGCATTTTAGAAATCGAAGAAGAAACGAGACATGATGTTGTAGCGTTTACGCGTGCTGTTTCCGAAACGCTAGGAGAAGAACGTAAGTGGGTACATTATGGTCTCACATCAACAGATGTTGTCGATACTGCTTTGTCATACTTGATTAAACAAGCAAACGAGATCTTACGAAATGATCTTCAACGTTTCATCGCGATTTTGACAGAAAAAGCGAAAGAACATAAATATACCGTCATGATGGGACGAACACATGGTGTGCATGCAGAACCAACGACATTCGGACTTAAATTAGCATTGTGGCGAGAAGAAATGAAACGAAATTTAGAACGGTTTGAAGCGGCTGCGCAAGTGATTGAAACAGGTAAAATGTCAGGTGCAGTTGGTACGTATGCCAATATCGATCCATCGGTAGAAGCGTATGTATGTGAAAAATTAGGACTACAAATTGCACCGATTTCCACGCAAACGTTGCAACGAGATCGCCATGCTCAATACATGAGTACGCTCGCTTTAATTGCTACTTCGATTGAAAAATTTGCCACAGAAGTACGGGGACTACAAAAGTCGGAAACAAGGGAAGTAGAAGAATTTTTTGCTAAAGGGCAAAAAGGTTCTTCTGCAATGCCGCACAAGCGTAATCCAATAGGTTCGGAAAATATGACCGGACTTGCCCGTTTAATCCGTGGGTATATGTTGACTGCATATGAGAATGTCCCACTTTGGCATGAACGCGACATTTCGCATTCATCTGCAGAACGCGTTATTTTGCCAGATGCGACGATTGCATTAAATTACATGTTAAATCGATTTGGAAATATCGTGAAAAATTTAACGGTGTATCCGGAAAATATGAAACGCAATATGGACCGTACACTTGGCTTAATTTATTCCCAACGAGTATTGTTAGCCCTTATTGACAAAGGACTATCTCGAGAAAAGGCGTACGATACCGTTCAACCTCGAGCAATGGAAGCGTGGGAGAAACAAGTACATTTCCGACAATTAGTGGAAGAGGATGAGACAATTTCTTCGCATCTAACAGCGGAAGAATTAGATGATTGTTTTGATTATCACTACCATATCGGACAAGTGGATATGTTGTTTACGCGTTTAGGAATGTAAAATTCGGAGGCGATGAGAGTGGAAAAAGGGCAATTGCTATATGAAGGAAAAGCAAAACGTTTGTATACAACGAATGAAGCTGGTGTTCTGCTCGTTTCATACAAAGATAGCGCAACCGCATTTAATGGGGAGAAAAAAGAAACGATTACTGGTAAAGGCGAATTAAACAATGCCATCACATCCACATTGTTTCAAGAATTGCATCGTGTGGGAATCAGTACGCATTTTATTCGCAAAATTTCTAGCACGGAACAGCTTGTAAGAGAAGTATCGATTATCCCACTGGAAGTGGTGGTTCGCAAAACAGTTGCCGGGAGTTTAGCGAAACGACTTGGTCTAGAAGAAGGAATGATTCTAAACGAACCAATCGTGGAGTTTTACTACAAAGATGATTCTTTAGGAGATCCTCTTGTGACGACGGAACACATTCGACTCTTACAACTTGCGACACCAGAAGAACTGGATGTATTGAAAACCGATGCTTTGACCATTTTCCAACATATGCATGACTATTTCCACAGCCATCACGTTCGCTTAGTCGATTTCAAATTGGAATTTGGACGAACGTCAACAGGCGACATTTTGTTAGCAGATGAAATTTCACCTGATACTTGCAGATTATGGGACGAGACAACAAATGAAAAATTAGATAAAGATGTGTTTAGACGTGGATTAGGTAATTTAACAGACGCTTATCAAACAATTGCTGACCGCATAGGAGGAACTATCGCATGAAAAAAGTGAACATATTTGTCACACTCAGAGAAAGTATTTTGGATCCGCAAGGTTCTGCAGTAAAAGGAGCACTTCACTCCCACGGGTTTCCAGAGGTACAAGATGTGCGTATTGGAAAGTACTTAGAATTGATGATCGATGATTCGGTGGAAGACATAGATGCTGCGGTGAATGAAATGTGTCAAAAGCTGTTAACGAATACGGTCATTGAAAATTATCGATTCGAAATTGAGGAGGTTGCAGCGATATGAAATTCGCGGTAATCGTATTTCCTGGATCGAATTGTGACATTGATATGTATCATGTGATAAAAGACGAGTTAGGAGAAGACGTGGAATACGTGTGGCATCAGGAAGCTGATTTGCAGGCATTCGACGGCATTCTTATACCGGGTGGTTTCTCTTACGGCGATTACTTACGCTGCGGTGCAATTGCCCAATTTTCCACGATTATGACGGCGATACAAGAAGCGGCAGCTGCTGGAAAGCCGATTCTAGGCGTATGTAATGGGTTTCAAATTTTAACGGAAGCAGGTTTGCTTCCTGGAGCACTGCTTCGCAACCAAAATTTAAAATTCATGTGCCGAACAGTTCGATTAAAAGTGGAAAACAACGACACGATGTTTACTACTTCCTATGAACAAGGAGAAGAAATTCATATTCCAATTGCTCATGGTGAGGGAAATTACATCTGCGACGACAAAACGTTGCAATCCTTAAAAGACAATCGACAAATTGTGTTTACGTACGCATCCGAAAATCCGAACGGCAGTATCGAAAATATTGCTGGTGTGGTGAATGAAGCAGGTAATGTTCTTGGGATGATGCCTCATCCAGAGAGAGCTGTGCACGAATTACTAGGCGGAGCAGATGGTCTGCGCTTATTCCAATCAATTGTGAAGCACTGGAGGGAATCACATGTCAGTCACGTTTGAGATCAGTCCGGAACAAATTAAAGAAGATAAAATGTATGCACAAATGGGATTAAGTGATGCTGAATTCGCCCAAGTGGAGAAAATACTCGGACGTCTTCCGAATTTCACGGAGACAGGACTATTTTCTGTCATGTGGTCGGAGCATTGCTCGTATAAAAACTCCAAGCCAGTTTTACGGAAGTTCCCAACGGAAGGTCCTCGTGTTTTACAAGGTCCAGGGGAAGGCGCTGGAATCGTCGATATAGGAGATGGTCAAGCAGTCGTCTTCAAAATGGAATCGCATAACCATCCTTCGGCGATCGAACCATATCAAGGTGCAGCTACAGGAGTTGGCGGAATTATTCGTGACGTCTTTTCCATGGGAGCACGACCTATCGCGTTACTAAATTCTTTGCGTTTTGGCGAGTTAACAACACCTCGAGTGAAATATTTGTTTGAAGAAGTAGTAGCGGGAATTGCTGGCTACGGAAATTGTATTGGAATTCCGACTGTCGGCGGAGAAATTCAATTTGATCCGTGTTATGCAGGAAATCCGTTAGTAAATGCGATGTGTGTTGGGCTAATTAACCACGAAGATATTCAAAAAGGTGTGGCCTCCGGAGTAGGCAATACGGTGATGTATGTTGGGGCGAAAACTGGTCGCGATGGAATTCACGGAGCAACGTTTGCTTCCGAAGAATTAGACGAAGCCTCAGATGAAAAGCGTCCTGCAGTGCAAGTAGGAGATCCATTCATGGAAAAGCTCTTGATGGAAGCTTGTTTGGAACTAGTAAAATCGGACGCACTTGTTGGTATCCAAGACATGGGGGCAGCGGGATTAACCTCATCGTCTGCTGAAATGGCGTCCAAAGCTGGATTTGGGATTGAAATGAATTTAGATGTAATTCCGCAACGAGAAACGGGCATGACAGCTTATGAGATGATGTTATCGGAATCTCAAGAACGTATGTTAATCGTCGTGAAAAAAGGTAGAGAACAAGAAATTGTGGATTTATTCCACAAATACGATTTAGATTGCGTTGCGGTTGGGATCGTAACGGATGATAAAATGCTTCGCTTAACCCATCACGGAAAAATCGTGGCGAATGTTCCGGCGGATGCTTTAGCGGAAGATGCACCGGTTTACTACAAACCGTCAGCTGAACCAGCATACTATGCAGCATTTCAAGCTCAAGAAGCAGTGGAACCAATTGTCGAAGATGTACAAGAAACGTTGTTGCAACTTTTACAGCAACCAACGATTGCATCGAAAGAATGGGTTTACGATCAATACGATTACCAAGTGCGTACGAGCACAGTCGTTACTCCAGGTTCTGATGCCGCGGTTGTTCGTGTTCGCGGGACGAATAAAGGGCTAGCTATGACGACCGATTGTAACTCTCGCTACATCTATCTTGACCCGGAAATGGGTGGGAAAATTGCCGTCGCAGAAGCGGCTCGAAATATTGTTTGTTCTGGAGCAGAGCCTTTAGCGATCACCGATTGCTTAAACTTTGGTAATCCAGAAAAACCCGAAATCTTTTGGCAATTAGAAAAGTCTGCCGAAGGAATGGCAGCAGCATGTAGAACGTTACATGCGCCTGTAATTGGTGGAAATGTCTCGCTTTACAATGAACGTAGCGGAACGGCTGTTTATCCAACACCCACGATTGGTATGGTTGGGCTAGTGCATGATTTGTCTCACGTAATGACTCAAACAGTCAAACAAGCGGGTGATCTCGTCTATGTAATCGGCGAAACAACGGTGGAATTCGGTGGTAGTGAGCTTCAAAAATTACTAGAGGGGACGATTTCTGGAAAATCTCCTTCCATTGATTTAGATGTAGAATTTACTCGACAACAAGCCCTTTTACACGCAATTCAAGCAGGTGTGATTAAGTCTGCACATGATGTAGCAGAAGGTGGACTTGCGGTGGCATTAGCAGAGAAAACATTTGGGACGGATGGATTTGGATTAGATATTGAATTAGAAGGATCCGCTGTTACAACGCTATTTGCAGAATCTCAGTCTCGCTTTATCGTGACTGTTTCAAAAGAACATCAAGAAACTGCGGAGCAAATGCTAGTAGATGCCCGTCTCGTTGGACGCGTCACAAATGATGCAACGCTTTCTATTCGAGATGCACAAGGGGCAACTTGGATTGATGCACCTGTCTCTACGTTACAGGATGCTTGGAAAGGAGCTATTCGATGCTTGCTGAACTCAGAGGATTAAACGAAGAGTGTGGCGTGTTTGGTATTTGGGGATCTCCAGATGCTGCGTCGATTACGTATTATGGTCTTCATGCACTTCAACATAGAGGGCAGGAAGGTGCGGGAATTGTCACAACAGATGGCAATGCACTTCACACAGTTCGAGGGGAAGGACTTGTGAATGAAGTCTTTACCCCTGGCAAGTTAGATCCATTAAAAGGGCATGCAGCAATAGGACATGTTCGCTATGCAACCGCTGGAGGTAGCGGTCCTGAAAATGTGCAGCCGCTCCTTTTCCGTTCAACCACAGGTAGCTTAGCTATTGCGCATAATGGGAACTTAGTGAATGCCAATCATTTAAAACAACATTTAGAGCGTCAAGGAAGTATTTTTCAAACGACTTCTGATACAGAAGTATTGGCTCATTTAATTAAAAAAAGCGGCTATTCGTCTTTTGAGAAACGTGCAAAAAATGCGCTGTCGTTATTAAAAGGTGCGTATGCCTTTTTACTGTTAACGGAAGATGAAATGATGGTGGCCCTTGATCCACACGGATTACGTCCACTCTCCCTTGGAAAATTAGGCGATGCGTATGTCGTGGCATCTGAAACGTGTGCATTTGATATTATCGGTGCCGAAGTCATTCGCTCAGTTGAACCAGGAGAATTCCTTGTGATTAACGACAAGGGAATTCGAGTGGAACGTTTTTCTGCTCCTGCAAAACGTGCTATCTGCACGATGGAATATGTGTATTTTTCACGTCCGGATTCGGATATCGACGGGATTAATATCCACTCTGCTCGCAAACGATTAGGTGTTGAGCTCGCGAAAGAAGTATTAATAGATGCAGATGTTGTGACAGGTGTACCTGATAGCAGTATTTCTGCCGCTATCGGATATTCAGAAGCTTCAGGAATTCCATATGAACTTGGATTGATTAAAAATCGGTATGTTGGTCGAACGTTCATTCAACCGTCGCAAGAGCTACGGGAACGAGGCGTCAAGATGAAACTATCTCCGGTGCGTCAAGTCGTTGCAGGGAAACGAGTGGTCATGGTGGATGATTCGATTGTTCGTGGAACAACATCACGCCGTATTGTGACGATGCTTCGAGAAGCGGGAGCGAAGGAAGTGCATGTGGTGATTTCTTCACCGCCAATAAAAAATCCATGTTTTTACGGAATCGATACAAGTACACATGAGGAACTAATCGCGTCTAATTTTAATGTCGAAGAAATTCGCGATCAAATAGGGGCGGATTCGCTCACATTTCTTTCTGTTGAAGGAATGGTTCGAGCGATTGGAAGATCAGATGAAGGACCAGAAGCGGGACATTGCTTAGCATGTTTCACGGGTAATTACCCAACAGAAATTTATCCAGATACTTTATTGCCACACGAAAAAGAAATGACGTTGTAGGAGGATGAATCATGTCAAATGCGTATGAAAAAGCCGGTGTTAACATCGAAGCTGGTTATGAAGCGGTGAATCGCATGAAATCACATGTCGCACGGACTGCAAGAGCAGGCGTACTTGGAACATTCGGTGGTTTTGGAGGAATTTTTGACTTAAGTAGCTTGAACTTAAAAGAACCTGTGCTGATTTCAGGGACGGACGGCGTCGGAACAAAACTCCGTCTAGCGTTTGATCTTGGTAATCATTCCACTATCGGCATTGACTGTGTGGCGATGTGTGTAAACGATATCGTGGCTCAGGGTGCAGAGCCGTTGTACTTCTTAGACTATTTAGCGGTTGGAAAAGCACAACCTGCCATGATAGAACAAATTGTTGCTGGAATTGCAGATGGTTGTGTACAAGCGGGAGCTGCCTTAATTGGTGGAGAAACGGCGGAAATGCCGGGATTCTACGAAGAAGATGAATACGACGTTGCTGGTTTTGCAGTAGGAGCTTGTGAGAAATCGTCGATCGTCACTGGCGAAAAAATCCGAGTTGGAGATACACTTATTGGTTTTTCTTCTTCAGGCGTGCATTCGAACGGATTTTCACTCGTTCGAAAAATACTCGCTGATCATCAGCTATCTTTAAACGAGCGGATTGCTGGTTATGACTCTCTTGGCATCATCGGTGAAAATCTTCTTACACCGACAAAAATGTATGCCAAGTCTGCGCTTGCTGTGTTGAAAGAAGTGCCGGTACATGGAATGGCGCATATTACGGGTGGTGGTTTTATCGAAAATTTACCACGTATGATGCCAGAAGGTCTAACAGCGCATATTGAACTGGGAAGTTGGCCAGTATTAAATGTCTTTCATTTCATAAAAGAAAAGGGTCACTTGCAGGACGCCGATTTGTACAACGTATTTAATATGGGAATTGGATTTGTTCTTGCGGTTGCATCAGAGCATGCTGATCGCGTCATCGCACTTGCGGAAGAACACGGGGAGAATGCATACGTTATTGGCGAAGTGATGGAAGGCACGAGCGTAACGTTTTCAGGCGAGCACGACGGGAGTTTACTACATGGCTAAACACGTACGGTTTGCTGTTTTTGCGTCTGGCAATGGCTCGAATTTTCAAGCACTTGCGGACGCAGTAGCAAACAAAAAATTGGACGCACACCTTGTGCTCCTTGTCACAGATCGTCCGGGCAGTTTCGCTACGGTACGCGCAAAACAACTTGGAATAGAGTGGGTGGAACTTTCGCCACGTGATTTTTCGGAAAAAGCGGAATACGAAGAAGCGATTTTAGCTGAATTGCAGAAGCGGAAAGTTGAATGGATTGTATTAGCAGGTTATATGCGCTTAATTGGTCCCACGTTACTTTCTGCTTTTCCAAATCGGATCGTGAACATTCATCCATCGCTTCTTCCACTATATCCTGGAAAAGATGCTATCGGACAAGCCATTCAAGATGGGGCAAGTATTACCGGTGTGACAGTGCATTATGTGGATGCGGGAATGGATACAGGTCCTGTGATTTCCTCGCAGAAAATTACAATTGACGGGCATTCACGACAAGAAATGGAATCGATGATTCATCAAGTGGAACACCAACTATATCCGACAACATTGTCGGAATTATGGGGAGGAAATAAGTAGATGAAGCGCGCATTAATTAGCTTATCGGATAAAACGGGAAGTGTTTCATTCGCTAAAAAGTTAGTGGAAATGGGATTTGACATACTTTCAACAGGTGGAACAAAAAAGTATTTAGAAGAACATGGAGTTCCTGTTACGCCTGTTGAGGATGTGACAAACTTTCCGGAAATACTTGGTGGTCGGGTGAAAACGTTGCACCCATTCATCCACGGAGGATTATTAGCGGACACGGCGAATGACCAGCATGTAGCGGAAATGAACGAGCACAACATTCCGCCAATTCAAGTAGTGTGTGTGAATTTATACCCTTTCCAACAAACGATTGAAAATCCACAAGTGAGCTACGAGGATGCAGTGGAAAATGTCGACATCGGTGGTCCGACGATGCTACGATCTGCTGCGAAAAATCACGCTTCTGTCACAGTTGTGGTAGATCCATCTGACTATGATATCGTTGTCGCGGAATGGAACGAATCAGGTTCGACATCTCTTGAAACACGTAAACGACTAGCAGCGAAAGTATTTCGTCATACTGCAGCATACGACTCTATTATTGCGAATTACTTCTCCAAGGAAGTCGGAGAAGTATTCCCAGAGAAACTTTCGTTCACGTATGAGAAAAAGCAAACGCTTCGCTATGGAGAAAACCCGCATCAACAAGCGGCTTTTTACAAACAGCCACTTGGTACATCGTTTTCCATTGCCGCTGCTACACAACTTCATGGGAAAGAACTTTCGTACAATAACATTCAAGATGCTAATGCAGCGCTTCAAATCATCCGAGATTTCGAACAACCTACTGCCGTTGCCGTCAAACATATGAATCCTTGTGGCGTCGCGACGAGCACAACTCTCGCTCATGCATTTGACGAAGTAGTTAAAGCGGATCCGGTATCCATTTTTGGTGGGATTGTTGCACTTAACCGTGAAGTAGATGAAGATACAGCTGAACAATTACAAGACATTTTTCTAGAAATTATTATTGCTCCTTCTTTCTCCAAAGAAGCCATGGAGCGATTGACTCGTAAGAAAAATATTCGCCTACTGACACTCGATTTTTCATCCGCCTCTTCTCATGAGTGGAAACTAGTATCGGTTGAAGGTGGATTGCTAGTACAAGAACAAGATCGCAAGACATCTTCACAAGCGGACTGGAAGGTAGTGACGGATCGAACTCCGACGGAAGAAGAATATCGCGCACTCGCTTTAGCATGGAATGTCGTGAAGCATGTGAAATCGAATGCGATTGTTTTGGGCAATGAAACACGAACCATTGGTATCGGAGCTGGGCAGATGAACCGAGTAGGAGCAGCTAAAATAGCGATTGAACAAGCAGCGGAACTTGCAGACGGTGCAGTTCTTGCTTCAGATGCCTTCTTTCCGATGAATGATACGGTTGAACTTGCCGCTAAAGCGGGGATCAAAGCAATTATTCAACCAGGGGGATCGGTAAAAGACCAAGATTCCATCGACATGGCTAACAACTATGGCATCGCCATGGTGATGACCGGAACAAGACACTTTAATCACTAAGATGTTAGAAGAATCGATCGTGTGTGACGGAGAATCGATCGCATGCACCGGAGCATCAATCGCGTGTGCCCGAGAATCGATAGAGTGTGCCCGAGAATCGATCGTTCACATTCTCGGTATCGGTTTTTTGTGTTCATCTCTAGGGTATTGTTTCATGAAAGCGACGTCCAAATCTTAGGAGGCAACAGATGAATGTACTTGTCATAGGTAGTGGCGGAAGAGAGCATGCTATCGTTAAAAAATTTCGTCAAGCGACTTCCGTTTCGAAAATTTATGTAGCTCCAGGCAACGACGGGATGTATTTCGATGCAACGTGCGTTCCAATAGAAGCTACAGATATAGAAGCTCTTCTTTCATTTGCCAAAGAGAAGGAAATCGATTTGACATTTGTTGGGCCAGAACAAGCGTTGTCTGAAGGTATTGTCGATGCGTTTCAATCCGAAGAACTAGTTATTTTCGGTCCGACAAAAGCGGCGGCGATGTTAGAAAGCAGTAAGTCTTTTGCGAAGGATTTTATGAAAAAATACGACATTCCAACGGCTGCATATGAAACATTTGAATCGATTGAATCAGCGAAGCAGTATGCAGATATGCTTGGAGCACCATGTGTGATTAAGGCAGACGGCTTAGCTGCTGGAAAAGGTGTCGTTGTTGCAGAATCGTTAGAGGAAGCGCATGCGGCAATCGATGAAATGCTTGGTCAAGCTAAGTTTGGAGATGCCTCTTCGAAAATTGTCATAGAAGAGTTTTTAGATGGTCAAGAGTTCTCGTTTATGTCATTTGTTCATCAAGGTCACATTTATCCAATGCCAATTGCACAAGATCATAAACGTGCTTTAGACGGAGACGAAGGGCCCAATACTGGTGGAATGGGTGCGTATTCTCCTGTACCGCAAATCTCGGAGGAATTGATCGCTAAGGCGCACGAAACGGTAGTCGTGCCAACCGTTCAAGCTATGGAGAAAGAAGGAACTCCTTTTACTGGAGTACTGTATGCTGGCTTAATCGCAACGACCTCGGGCCCCAAAGTAATAGAGTTTAATGTACGATTCGGGGATCCAGAAACACAAGTGGTATTGCCAAGATTAACATCGGATTTTGGTGCGTTTTTGCAAGCGCTTCTTCGTGAAGAAGAGTATGCGATTGAATGGTCCGATAAAGCTCGTTTAGGAATCGTCATTGCGGCAAAAGGCTACCCAGAGAAAGCGGTGACAGGATATGCTTTGCCTTCTCTTGAATCGGAACAAGACGATGTTGAACTGTTTTTTGCGGGAGTAAAAAACGTGCAAGGACGATTTGAATCTTCAGGTGGCCGTGTGTTGTTAGTAAGTGGAATAGGCGACACATTAGAAGAGGCGAAAAAAAGTGCCTACCGGTTTGTCGAAAATAGAGAATGGGACGGGTTTCATTACCGAAAAGACATAGGATGGCGTGTCACAGAAAACTGAATTTTCAAAAATGCGGGTAGGAAGAACGATTTCGCTATGCTAGTATAAGATATAGAGCGCTTACAAGCAGCAGGGAGTGTCGAATATGCAAGCACCCGCATGGAAAATTGATGAAATAAGAGAACAAATTCAAATTATTGATGGCAAAAAGAGTCCATCGATGTTAGTGAAAAACGCAACGTATTTACATAGTGTCTTCAAGACATGGGAGAGGGGGAATATCTGGATCGACGGCGATCGTATCGTGTATGTCGGACCAGAGCTTCCTCTTGTTTTAGATGGAACGGAAATTATCGACGCCACTCCTTTCAAAATCGTTCCGGGATATATCGAACCACATGTTCACCCCTTCCAATTATATAATCCTCAAACATTCGGTCAGTATGCAGCTTCCCGAGGTACGACCACATTTTTAGCCGATAATTTGATGCTTTTTTTAAGTCTGGAGAATGAAAGCGTTTTCGAGCTACTGGATGAGTTGAAAAAGCAACCATTTACGTACTATTGGTGGGCAAGATTTGATTCTCAAACAGTTCTTGCTAATGAAGATGAATTGTTTCATTCGAGGTCAATAGGCGACTGGTTAGAGCGCCCTGATGTGTTAATGGGTGGGGAGTTAACCGGTTGGACAAGGTTGCTCGCAGGCGATGATCAGATGCTATATTGGTTACAAATGGCAAAACGAAAAGGCAAGAAAATTGAAGGTCATTTTCCTGGTGCATCCGATAAAACATTAACTAGAATGCGATTATTCGGTGCTGACGGAGATCATGAATCGATGACGGTAGAGGAAGTGGAAAGACGTCTCCGTCACGGCTATGGTGTCACGTTACGACATTCTTCTATTCGTCCAGATTTACCGCACCTTTTAAAAAGTATTGTGGAAAAAGGATGGAATGTATTCGATCATTTAATGATGACAACAGACGGATCAACGCCTTCTTTTCATTTAGACGGGGTAATGGATAAGTGTATTCAAGCCGCTCTAGATGCTGGCGTTTCCCCAATTGATGCCTATCAAATGGCTTCCTATAATGCGGCGCGTTATTATAATATGTCTCACTTGCATGGCATGGTAGCGACTGGTCGTATCGCACATTTGAACTTTTTATCTTCGGAGAATGAACCAACTCCTGTTCGAGTTTTAGCCTCAGGACAATGGCTGAAAACCGAAGAAGGAGTTGCACCAATCCAAGAAAAAATGGACTGGTCGGTCCTTGGAACGCTTGAACTCGATTTCGAATTAGTAGAAGACGATTTTGACTTTTCGATGCCGCTTGGTATTGAAATGGTCAATGACGTTATCACAAAACCGTATGCAGTATCGACGAATTTGGGTGAAAATTCATTACCAAAGGATACTGAAGAACTATTTTTAATGCTAGTAGACCGAAAAGGAAAATGGCATGTGAACACCATTATAAAAGGCTTTGGAAGCTCCATCGAAGGGTTTGCGTCGTCATATTCGAATACGGGAGATATTATCTTAATTGGAAAAAGCAAATCCGCCATGAAAGCAGCGTTCGATTCGCTGAAAGAGAGAAAAGGTGGAATCGTCTTGCTTGAAAATGGCGAAGTGGTCACGCATTTGCCACTCGCAATTGATGGTAGCTTGTCTGATCAACCGTTTGAGGTGTTAGTCGAACAAGAACTTGCGTTAAAAGAAGAATTGACGAAACGAGGTTTCCGTCATGGTGACGCGATTTACACGTTGTTATTTTTGCAATCGACGCATCTACCATATGTTCGAATCACGCAAAAAGGGTTATACGACGTTATGAAAAAAGAAGTGCTCATTCCATCATTCATGCGTACGGGGGGATAACGATAACATGAAAAAATTGGGGATAGGTTTGTTTGTTGTGTTGTTAATAGCTACAGGGTGCAATAAAAAAGAAGAGACAGAAAAGCCTGTAGTAGCGCCAATCGAAGAAGAAGTGGTAATAGACGAGCCGGCAGCAGAAGAACCGGAAATGTTGCCATACGTGGAGCCTTTTACTGGTGTAAGAGTGGAAAACGAGCCGACTACTCGTCCAGTATTAGTGACAATCAATAATCATCCCGACGCTCGTCCGCAGTCCGGTATAGCGGATGCAGATATGGTGTACGAGATGATAGCAGAAGGCGGCGTCACTCGTTTCCTTGCTTTATTTCAAAGTGAACTACCAGAAGAAATTGGACCGGTTCGAAGTGCACGAGATTATTTCATTGAAATTGCAAAGGGCCTGGATGCATTTTACGTTGCACATGGCTATAGCCCGGATGCTCAACGTCTTTTACGTGCTGGGGTCGTCGACAATATAAACGGGATGCAATATGATGGGTCGTTGTTTACACGCTCCAGTGAACGACGAGCTCCGCATAATTCCTATACATCTGCCAATCAAATTTTAGACGGTTTTGATCGCACGAATGCGGAGAAAGAAATTCGTGAAACACCTCCTTATTCGTACTATGATTCTGCAGAGGGTGCAAAAATTGGTGACCTAGCTTCGGTTATCGATGTTCGATACGGAGGATCCGAGGCATTTCACAACATGTATACGTACGATCCTGTTCTGCACACGTACGAACGTAAATCGGGTGGAATTTTAACGACCGATAAAGCAACACTTGAAAAAGTGGCGCTTTCCAACGTGATTTTCTTCGAGGTGAATCATTCCACCATTGACAAGGCTGGACGACAACAGCTAGATTTAACTTCAGGTGGACAAGCTTACTTGTTTCAAGCGGGAGTGATGAAAGAAGTAGAATGGCAGTCAATAGATGGCGTTCTAGTTCCGATGGATGATGGATTGCCAGCAAAATTAGTGCCAGGAAAAACATGGATTCATCTCATTCCAAGCAAGCCAGGACTCGAAAGTATGGTATCGTATACACCATAAGGCATATTAAGGGAGGACCTTCCATGCAAGTAAATAAAATAAGAGGTCATCAAACGGACCAACTTTTTAAAGCCGTGTTGGAATTAAAAGATTTAGAAGAATGTTACCGCTTTTTTGACGATATATGCACAATCAGTGAAATCCAATCACTCGCACAACGTTTTGAAGTCGCACATTTGTTGCGCCTAAAGAAAACATACGAAGTGATTAAAAACGAAACTGGCGCAAGCACAGCTACCATTTCACGCGTACGCCGCTGTTTCGATTATGGGAATGATACATACGATGAAATGCTCGGTCGATTGTATCCAGATGAAAAACCATTCCAAGCACCGAAAGAGAAATAATTTGGTCAATGCTCCATTTCCCCCGAGATTTATCGAGGGAGTGGAGTTTTTACGTTCTAGTGGCTTGAAATTTCCCATAGAACGCTTGAAATTTCCCATAGAATGCTTGAAATTCCCATAGAACGCTTGAAATTTCCCATAGAACGCTTGAAATTTCCCAAAGAACGCTTGGAATTTCCCAAAGGAACGAAAAACTTCCCATAGAGATAGTCAATTTTCCCATAGACTACAGAGAATTTCCCATAGACGCTTCGAGGTCGCACATATTTGATATTATTAATAATTTGCGCGCATCTGTATCTTCAGTTAAATTTCTTCCAATATGCCCTCAAGTCATTTTTTCATTCCCTATAGAACGTGTTATAATGTAGGAATGCAATTAGAGAGTTAGGGGATATTAGATGGAAATTTCAAGTTGGCGTCACGCATTTAAATTGGATCCTGCAAAAACGATTTCGGATGAGTCACTAGAAAGAGTGTGCGAATCTGGAACGGACGGAATTATTATCGGTGGAACAGATGATATTACACTGGAAGGTGTTTTAGATTTACTGATGAGAGTTCGTCGTTTTACGGTTCCAGTTGCGCTTGAGATTTCTTCGATGGATGCTATTTCTCCTGGTTTTGACTACTATTTTATTCCCACGGTGCTCAATAGTTCCTCTACAAAATGGATGAAAGATTTGCATGTTTCTGCGATTAAAGAATTCGGTCATATGATTCAGTGGCATGAGATGATTATGGAAGGTTATTGTATATTAAATCCTTCTTGCAAAGCGGCAATCGCGACAGAAGCGGATACTTCATTAACCGAAGAGGAAGTAATTGCCCATGCGGTATTAGCGGAAAAAGTATTCCGACTACCTGTCTTTTACATGGAGTATAGCGGAATGTACGGAGATCCCGTTTTGGTGAATAAAGTGAAACGAAATTTAGATACGACTCAATTGTTTTACGGTGGTGGTATAGATGGACCGGACAAAGCGGCGGAAATGGCTGCCATTGCGGACACCATCATCGTTGGAAATAGTATATATGATCAATTCGAAGAGGCATTAAAAACGGTAGCCGCTGTAAAAAATTCACACGCAACCTATTAATCCCTTCTGAAATTTAGATTTAAGGCGGTGCACATGTGGAAGTATTAGTGAAAAGTTTACTGAACGGGATGAATCCAGAACAGGAAAAAGCCGTTCGTACAACAGAAGGACCTTTGTTAATCATGGCAGGGGCAGGTTCTGGAAAGACACGAGTGTTAACACATCGCATTGCGTATCTTGTGGTAGAAAAAGATGTGTACCCTTCGAAAATTTTAGCCATTACGTTTACCAACAAAGCGGCACGTGAAATGCGTGATCGTGTGGATGGATTACTTGGTAATGGTACATCTCAAAGCATGTGGGTATCCACATTTCACTCGATGTGCGTACGCATTCTTCGTCGCGACATTGACCGCATTGGGTATAACAAAAACTTCTCCATATTAGATGGTGGAGATCAACAAACTGTTGTGAAAAATGTGTTAAAAGAGCTAAACATTGATCCGAAAAAATACGATCCTCGTTCGATGCTAAATGCGATTAGTTCTGCGAAAAATGAAGGAATTGATGCTGATACGTTTAAGGGTCAAATCAATTCGGCGAATCCGTATGAACGTACGATTTCCGAGGTTTATAGTGCATATGAAAAACGTCTTCGTCGAAATCAGTCACTGGATTTTGACGATTTAATCATGATGACAACCACACTTTTCAAACGCGTCCCAGAAGTGTTGGAGTTTTATCAAAACAAATTCCAATACATTCACGTGGATGAGTATCAGGATACGAATAAGGCGCAGTATGAGCTTGTGCAAATGCTTGCGAAAAAGTTTCAAAATCTATGTGTCGTAGGTGACTCCGATCAATCGATTTACCGCTGGCGTGGAGCAGATATTCAAAATATCCTATCGTTTGAAAAAGATTATCCGAATGCGAAAGTAATTATGCTTGAACAAAATTACCGTTCCACAAAGCATATTTTGAAAGCTGCAAATGACGTGATTCAAAATAATGCAGGTCGTTATAAAAAGAATTTACGTACGGATAATCAATCTGGGGACGCTATTCGTTTATTTAAAGCCTCAAACGAGCAACAAGAAGCACAATTCATTGTCAAAACCATTCAAGAACTGATGGCAAAAGAAAATCGCCCGTATGATGATTTCGCCGTCCTATACCGCACAAATGCACAGTCTCGTGTGATGGAGGAAGTGCTCGTTAAATCGAACATCTCCTACAATATCGTCGGCGGAACAAAATTCTATGATCGAAAAGAAATTAAAGATTTGTTAGCGTATTTACGACTCATCGCGAATAATGATGACGATTTATCACTTGCACGTGTGATTAATGAACCGAAACGAAATATAGGAGCAACTTCTTTTGAACGAATTGCGACGTTTGCGTTAGAACAAGATCGCTCCATTTTGGATGCTCTTCGTGAAGTCGATTTTATGGGACTTGCTGCACGTGCCGCTAACTCGGCTGCTGCTTTTTATGAATTAATCCATAATTTCACACAACAACAAGAATATTTGTCTGTCACCGAACTAGTAGAGCAAGTTCTGGATAAAACAGGCTATCGCAATATGTTACAAACCGAGAAAACAATTGAAGCAGAGACACGTCTTGAGAATATTGAAGAGTTTTTATCTGTAACGAAAACATTCGAAGAACGCTCCGATGATAAGTCCCTTATCGCATTCCTAACCGATTTAGCTCTCATTTCGGATTTGGACAAAGCAGAAGAAGAGGAAGACAAGTCAAAAGGACAAGTTATATTGATGACCATGCATGCAGCAAAAGGATTAGAATTTCCCGTCGTTTTTATCATGGGTCTAGAAGAAAATGTATTCCCACACTCTCGTTCTATTGGAGACGATGAAGAGATGGAAGAAGAACGACGACTTGCTTATGTAGGTATTACGCGAGCAGAACAGAAACTCTATTTAACTTGCGCAAGTTCAAGAACACTCTTTGGACGAACAAATTACAATGGTCCATCCCGCTTTATCAATGAGATTTCACCCGATATCCTAGAAGAAATCGGAGCGGAGGCACGAGTTGTTCGTTCAGAAGGTTCTCGTTTTGGCACATCTACAACGAAAACTCGTGCAGCTGTATCTCGACCAACCTACAAGCAGTCTGGTGGAGAAAAAGCTGGATGGCAAGTTGGAGACAAAGCGAAACACGGCAAGTGGGGCGTTGGAACCGTTGTCAGCGTGAAAGGGGCAGGAGAAGCGATGGAATTAGACATTGCCTTCCCAAGTCCGACAGGCATTAAGCGTTTACTCGCAAAATTTGCACCAATTGAAAAAGTGTAATCGTAAACGGAGGGAAATTCGATGAATCCGGAAGAGCTGAAACAGCGTGTAAAAGAGTTACACCAACAGCTACATGATATGGGATACGCTTATTATGTGTTAGATAAACCGATTGTGTCAGATGCTGTGTATGATCAGTATTTAAATGAATTAATCTCGATTGAAGAACAAAATCCAGATCTAATTTTGCCGGATTCACCCACCCAGCGTGTTGGTGGAAAAGTGTTAGAAGGGTTTCAAAAAGTCACCCATCGTTATCCGATGTTAAGTCTAGCGAATGCTTTTGGTCGGGATGACTTGGACGAATTTGATCGACGAATTCGTGCCGTTATAGGAGATAATGTCGAATACGTATGTGAGTTAAAAATTGATGGGCTTGCCATCTCCTTACAATACGAAGATGGGGCGTTTGTTCAAGGAGCTACCCGTGGAGACGGTCAAATAGGTGAAGATATTACGGAAAATCTTCGAACCATTCGTTCCATTCCGCTACGATTGAAAGAAAATGTCAGTATTGAAGTTCGTGGCGAAGCTTACATGCCTAAAAAATCGTTTAATGGGTTAAATGAAGCTCGAGAAGCAAATGGTGAAGAGAAATTTGCAAACCCTCGAAATGCAGCAGCAGGTTCTTTGCGTCAACTGGATACAAAACTTGCAGCACAACGAAATTTAGCGATTTTTATTTATGGTATTGGTGGAGACGGCGAAGCGTATCAAATCGATTCACATGCCGAGGCACTCGATTATTTAGACACACTTCATTTCCCGACAAACAAAGAACGTCGCACGTGTACGACGATTGATGAAGTGGAAGCCTATATTCAAGAATGGACGGAAAAAAGAGCGTCGCTTCCATATGAAATTGATGGCATCGTCATTAAAGTAAATCGATATATGCACCAGCAAGAGCTAGGGTTTACAGCAAAAAGCCCTCGTTGGGCGGTTGCCTACAAATTCCCGGCAGAAGAAGTTACAACGAAACTCCGTGACATTGAATTGACGGTAGGTCGAACGGGAGTCATTACACCGACTGCCATATTAGATCCGGTGTTAGTTGCTGGTACAACAGTTGGTCGTGCTTCTCTTCACAATGAAGACCTAATTCGTGAAAAAGATATTCGCATTGGGGATACGGTCATTATTCGTAAAGCAGGCGATATCATACCTGAAGTTGTGTCAGTGTTGGAAAATGAACGAGACGGTTCAGAAGCAGAATTTCATATGCCAACGGAATGTCCTGTGTGTGAGAGTGAGCTTGTTCGAGTTGAAGGGGAAGTTGCCCTACGATGCGTCAATCCACAATGTCCTGCACAAGTGACAGAAGGAATTATTCACTTCGTTTCCCGCAATGCGATGAATATTGATGGACTTGGGGAAAAAGTGGTGGAACAACTCTTTAGAGAGTCGCTGATCGAAGATGTGTCAGATCTTTATTCCCTTACAAAAGAAACGCTTCTTCCGCTGGAGCGCATGGGCGAGAAATCAGCAGAGAATTTGGTCGCTGCTATTGAAGCATCGAAACAAAATTCGCTCGAGCGCGTCCTATTTGGACTCGGTATTCGTCACGTCGGGGAAAAAGCAGCGAAAATTCTAGCGAGTGAATTCGAAACGATGGACAAGCTTATGCAAGCAGACGAGTCGCAGCTAACCGCCATTCATGAAATTGGCGAGAAAATGGCGAATTCGATTGTGCAGTTTTTTGATAATGAAGAAGTACAACAGCTAATCGAGCGACTGAAAAATGCCGGGGTGAATATGACGTATCTTGGAAAACGTCAAGCAATTCCGGAAGATTCATCGTGGGCAGGAAAGACAGTCGTTTTAACAGGGAAATTGTCACAGCTTACACGCCAAGAAGCAAAAGATAAATTAGAAGCGCTCGGTGCGACTGTTACAGGAAGTGTCAGCAAAAAAACAGATTTAGTGATTGCAGGTGAAGAAGCTGGTTCTAAATTAGATAAGGCAAATTCACTTGGTATTGAAGTCTGGACAGAACAACAAATGATGGATGAAATAGACGTATAAAGGAGTCCTTCCACACATGATAAAAAAAATGAGCTGGATTCCAGGAGTATTAAGCCTAATGCTTTTGGGAGGCTGTATGCCTTCTTTAAATAATGATACAGAAGTCGTGACGGATAATGAAGAAGACACGGATGTTGCTACAACGATTATTCCAAACAACCAAATTTCGTCGAATTACTACCGTACCTTACTACCTTTTAAAGAAAGCGCTAGTCAAGGTTTAACCGTTTCCAATATAGGGACGAAATACGACATACAAGAAGTCGATAATGGGTTAATGCGGTTATCTAAAAGAACGTTCTCCCCGGAAAAATATTTTTTCCAAGAAGGACAGTATTTGGACCGGGATACGGTTGTAGAATGGCTGGGTAGGTTAAATGCCGAAGACCCCTTTACTGGAGAAAAGAACGAAGTGGGTTTAAATCCGCAGGCAAGTCCTGATATGCCTTTAGATGAACGGGCAAAAAAAGCACCGTTGTATTTAGCACACATCGTAGAACAAGATTATTTAGAACGGGCAAATGAAAACAACGTTCGCCTAGCTGGAATCTCGATTGGACTTGCGATGAATTCCATTTATTATTATCGAGATGAAAATGGCACACAGTTTCAAGAACCAATTCCGGAAGATGCGATGATTAAACAAGGCCAGAAAATGGCGAATGAGATTGTCTCCCGTATGCGTCAGATTGACGGTTTAGCGGATATTCCAATTCGCGTGGGTCTATTTAAACAACAATCGCGAGATGCTATTGTTCCAGGTACTTATTTTGCTACTGGTATAGCAGCAGGGGGCAAGGGCTCCGTTGACAATTGGGAAAAAATTAACGAAGAATATGTTTTATTCCCTCAACCAGAGTCCAATGAAAAGTACCGAGGCGCAAGCGAGTTCTTCCAAAACTTTAAACAAGATATCGACAAGTACTTTACACGATATACTAGTGTGATTGGGACCGGCTATTACCAAAGCGATGAAATCAAAAGCTTTGCCATTGAAATTCCCGTTCAATTTTATAGCGAAGCAGAAGTTATTGGGTTTACACAATACACGACTGGACTTGTCGTGGATCATTTCCCGGTTGACCTAGAGGTGGAAGTGAACATCTCGTCCATTAATGGTCCGGAAGCGTTAATCTTTAAAAAAGCTGGAAAAGAAGAACCTGAAGTTCATATTTATACACGATAATAACGGAGGTGCCACTTTGGCGAATATATCAAAAGAAGAAGTAAAACACGTTGCGCACTTAGCACGACTCGCGATTACAGATGAAGAAGCAACAAAATTTGCTGGCCAATTACAAGCCATTACGAATTTTGCAGAAGAATTAAACGAAATCGATACAACGAATGTTCCTCCTACTACGCATGTCCTTCCAATGGTAAACGTGCTTCGTGAAGACGTATCTGTACCTGGACTTGATCGAGATAAAATGATGTTAAATGTAAAAGAACAAGAAAACGGACAAGTAAAAGTTCCATCCATTCTAGAGTAGATAAAGGTAGGAGGAAAAAAGAATGATAGACCGCCACTTAACTTCGCGTGAATTACAAGAATCAATTCGTGCTGGAGAACGCACATATTCAGATATAGTAAATGAAACGTACAAAACGATTGATGAGACAGACGAAAACGTCCAATCATTTTTAGCGTTAAACAAAGAAAAAGCACTCGAACAAGCAAACGAAATGGATCAATCGGATGCAGCAAACCGATCACCACTATTTGGTATGCCCATCGGTGTAAAAGACAACATCGTAACAGAAGGATTGGAAACAACGTGTGCTTCCAAAATTCTAGAAGGCTTCCAACCAATTTATGATGCAACGGTTGTGAAAAAGTTAAAAGAAGCTGGCATGATTACGGTTGGGAAATTAAACATGGACGAGTTTGCCATGGGTTCTTCTAACGAAAACTCTGCGTATAAAAAAACGCGCAATCCTTGGGATTTAAACCGCGTTCCAGGAGGTTCATCTGGTGCTTCAGCAGCTTCTGTTGCAGCTGGTCAAGTACCTTTCTCATTAGGATCTGATACTGGTGGATCTATTCGTCAACCCGCATCATTTTGCGGTGTTGTAGGAATGAAACCAACATATGGCCGTGTATCTCGTTTTGGATTAGTCGCATTTGCTTCTTCCTTAGATCAAATTGGACCAATCACTCGAAACGTTGAAGATAATGCTCGTCTATTAGAAGTCATTTCTGGTGTTGATGCTCACGATTCCACTTCTGCTAATGTGGACGTACCTTCTTTTGTTGACGCATTAACTGGAGATGTGAAAGGGTTACGCATCGGGGTTCCAAAAGAGTACTTAAGCGATGGTGTAGGGGAAGATGCGAAAAATGCGGTCCTAGAAGCCTTAAAAACATTGGAATCGCTTGGAGCAAGTTGGGAAGAAGTATCGCTACCACATTCAAAATATGGTTTAGCAACGTATTATTTAATTTCTTCTTCTGAAGCATCATCTAACTTAGCTCGTTTTGATGGTATTCGTTACGGTTTCCGTGCCGATAACGTCTCGAACTTAATGGAATTATATAAAGAAACTCGTGCTCAAGGATTTGGGGATGAAGTAAAACGTCGTATTATGCTTGGAACATTTGCGCTGAGCGCTGGTTCATACGATGCTTACTATAAAAAAGCACAACAAGTCCGTACGCTAATCAAACAAGATTTTGATACCGTATTTGAAAAATTTGATGTCATCATTGGACCGACAACACCTACTCCTGCTTTTAAAGTTGGCGAGAAAATAGACGATCCGTTAACGATGTACGCAAATGATATTTTAACGATCCCTGTAAACTTAGCAGGCGTACCTGCTATTTCGATTCCTTGTGGATTCTCTGAAGGGTTACCACTTGGGTTACAAATTATCGGTAAACACTTCGATGAATCGACGATTTACCGCGTTGCACATGCCTTCGAGCAAGCAACTGACTTTCATTTACAAACACCAAGCATGAAGGAAGGTGCACATGCATGAACTTTGAAACGATTATTGGATTAGAAATTCACGTAGAATTAAAAACAGATTCCAAAATGTTTTCGCCTTCACCTGCACATTTTGGTGCAGAACCAAATACAAACACACATGTCATCGACCTTGGCTATCCAGGTGTACTACCTGTCGTAAATAAGACTGCAATCGACTACGGCATGATGGCTGCAATGGCTCTAAACTGTGAAATTGCAACAAACACGAAATTTGATCGAAAAAACTACTTTTATCCGGACAATCCAAAAGCGTATCAAATTTCTCAATACGATCAACCGATTGGTGAAAATGGCTGGGTGGAAATTGAAGTAGATGGCTACAAAAAGCGTATTGGAATCACCCGTCTTCACTTAGAAGAAGATGCAGGGAAGTTATCGCATACAGATGGTGGCTACTCATTGGTCGATTACAACCGTCAAGGCACACCGCTAATTGAAATCGTTTCCGAGCCTGACATTCGCACACCAGCTGAAGCTTACGCGTACTTAGAAAAAGTCCGCTCCATTATCCAGTTCACAGGCGTTTCTGACTGTAAAATGGAAGAAGGTTCTTTACGTTGTGATGCCAATATTTCTTTACGTCCATACGGTCAAGAGAAATTCGGTACAAAAGCGGAACTCAAAAACTTGAACTCGTTTACATATGTTCGGAAAGGATTAGAACACGAGCAAGTTCGACAAGAAGAAGTACTTCTTGCTGGTGGAGAAATTCTTCAAGAAACACGTCGTTATGATGAGTCAACTGGTAAAACCATTTTAATGCGTGTCAAAGAAGGATCCGATGACTATCGTTACTTCCCAGAACCAGACTTAGTCGATTTAGTGATTGACCAAGACTGGAAAGACCGTGTTCGTTCGTCCATTCCAGAACTTCCAGATGCTCGTAAAGAACGTTATGTGAATGAATTAGGGTTACCTGCATACGATGCAGCCGTATTAACACTTTCCAAAGAAATGTCCGATTTCTTTGAAGCAACGATTCAAGACGGTGCAGACCCGAAACTTTCTTCGAACTGGTTAATGGGAGATGTCTCCGCATACCTTAACGCAGAACAATTGGAACTGCATGATACGAAGCTAACGCCTGAAAACCTATCTGGCATGGTGAAATTAATTTCCGATGGCACTATTTCTTCTAAAATTGCGAAGAAAGTGTTCAAGGAGTTAGTGGAAAATGGTGGATCTGCTGACGAAGTAGTGAAGGCAAAAGGACTCGTACAAATTTCAGATGAAGGTGCACTTCGCACAATCGTGACTGAAACATTGGATGCGAATCCACAGTCCATTGAGGATTATAAGAACGGAAAGGATCGAGCAATTGGATTCTTAGTCGGACAAATCATGAAAGCAACAAAGGGCCAAGCGAATCCACCGATGGTCAACAAAATTTTACTCGAAGAAATTGCGAAAAGATAAGAAATATAGACTGTAAGCAAGCGCACAAATGTTGCGTTTGCTTACAGTCTTTTTCTTATTGATAAAATGAAATATCTGATTCCATTCTAGCTTGAAGATTTGATCATGCATTTCTACTCAATGAGGATTATGTCTTTCTGCAAACATTAACCCAATTCGACATCTCCTCAACCCAAAATCAAGAACAATAACCCAATCAGAACAGACTCCAACCCGAAATCAAAAACAACAACCGAATATTCCTCTCCCATCAAAAAGAGACGATTTATATTAAATCGCCTCTTTCAACCATCAACCAGTATGCACTTGTTCATAAGGATATCGATAGTTTACTTTTTTCACTTTCATTAATAAAAAGAAGAGTGTTAACGGGCCAATTCGTCCAACAAACATAACAATACTTAGAAAAACTTCCCCAAGGTCTGATATTTGATTGGTGACTCCCATGGACAATCCTACTGTACCAAATGCAGAAACGACTTCGAATGCAAGTGGTAAAAACGACAGTTTTTCCGAAACGGTAAGTAAAAAAATGAAAAAGATCACGAGCAACAAGCTAATGGTTGTAATTGCTAGCGAACGAATGACGGTTTCAATTTTGATGCTTCGTC
Organism: Paenisporosarcina cavernae; assembly: GCF_003595195.1. GTDB lineage: Bacteria > Bacillota > Bacilli > Bacillales_A > Planococcaceae > Paenisporosarcina > Paenisporosarcina cavernae. The sequence continues at coordinate 2,073,097 of NZ_CP032418.1, read as the reverse complement.
CAAAAACTTCTGGTTCCGTTCGACCTTTTAAAAAAGCAATCGTCGTTAAAAGTACAATAATGAATGTCGTCAATTTAATACCAGATGCAGTAGAGGCACTTCCTGCACCGATAAACATGAGGAGCATGGTAAATAACAACGTCGAGTTATGCATGTCTCCGTAATTGATCGTATTAAATCCTGCGGTCCTTGGCGTGACTCCTTGAAAATATGAGGCCATTAATTTTTCAGGAAGACTCATCGCACCAAGTGTAGCTGGATTTGCGTACTCCAGTAAAAAGACGGTGAGGATGGAAATGACATTTACGACAATCGTGCTCACAATCATAATTTTCGTGTGTAAAGACCATTCACGAAACGATTTTTTATAATGTAAATCCATCACAACGGTAAATCCTAGACCACCTAAAATGAATAGCCCAGAGAGTACTAAGTTCACAATTGGATCGTGTGCAAATTGCATTAAGTTGTCTGGAAATAAAGAGAATCCCGCATTGTTAAAGGCGGAAACCACATGAAACAAAGCCAAGTATAATCCATGTCCGAGACCAAATCGCGGCATCCAATGTAAGGCGAGAAGGAGTGTTGCGACCGCCTCGATGGAAAAAACGAAAATAAAAATTAATTTTACAAGTTTAATCATTCCACCTACAGACTGTTGGTTAAACGATTCTTGTAAATAAATTCTGTTTTGAAAACCTACTTTTTTTCCAAACAACATTAACACTGCCACTGCGAATGTCATTAATCCGATTCCTCCAAATTGGATGAGAATCAACAAAAGAATCTCACCGAATGTGGTGAGAGTAGTTCCCGGATCAAATACGCTTAGCCCAGTAACTGTTGTGGCAGATGTAGCAACAAATAAAGCATCTGTCCAAGAAATAGCATGTGTCGTAGCGAATGGGGTTTTTAACAGAAGTGTTCCTAAAAAAATTAAGGAAGCAAAACTTCCGGCGATAACGAGTGGTGGTGAAAATTTCATTCGTTTCTTAATAGCTTTCATCATAAACTCCTATGAATTTTTTATTTCTAATTAATAGTTAACATTATGCCTCCGATAGCCCATTGTCAATCGGTCTTTTCATCAAACTCCTCAAAGCCTTTATAATTACGACACATTTCCAAAATGTAACTAATTGATAGACTGGCAATGGAAGAGTACACTTTTTTCAAGGAGGTTTTAACATGAAAACAGAACAACAATATTTTAAAGAAGCAATTTCACTTGAATCGTATATGAACAGCATGGAAAAACATAAAGAAAATAGTCATCAAATTTATGACGCCTTTAAAGTCCCACAAGAGGATGGATTTATAGACTTGCTGCAAAATACGAATCCGCACATTCTTGTGATTACAGAAGATTGGTGTGGAGATGCAATGCTGAACAATCCAATTTTACGAAAAGTGGCAGAAGCAGCGTCCATTGACGTGCGGGTGGTATATCGAGACCAAACACTCGATTTAATGGATCGCTATTTAACAAACGGCGGACGTTCGATTCCGGTCTACTTGCTCATGAATCAGGACGGGAAAGTACTCACTACATGGGGCCCACGTGCGCCTGAACTTCAAAAGCTTGTCTTGGAAATGAAAGACTCCCTCCCTTCAACAGATGATCCTTCATTCGCAGAAAAACAACAAGCACTTTTCAGTCAATTAACAAAAGACTATGTATCGAACAATCATTACTGGCAACTTGTTTACGAAGATATTCGTAAAAGGTTTTCTGAGGCACTTTCAAACGAGTCATAATTGTTGCTTAGAATGCATTGGTTTATAATGAAGAAAATGGAGCCGGCATATTGCGGGCTTCTTTCCATGGACGTGGAAACTTTTATCAAAGTAAAAGAGTCCTTTATGGAGGATGTATTTGTAAATCAGGAAGGAAATGTGTATGAAACGTGCACGAATTATTTATAACCCAACTTCAGGGCGCGAATTGTTTCGAAAACATTTGCCAGAAGTATTAGAACGATTAGAAATTGCTGGCTATGAGACGTCGTGTCACGCAACGACGTGTGAAGGAGATGCCACACAAGCTGCTGCGAAGGCAGTTGAACGAGGATTCGATCTCATTATTGCGGCTGGTGGAGACGGGACGTTAAACGAAGTGGTGGCAGGAGTTAGTCCTTATCCGAAGCGTCCAAAAATTGGATTAATCCCAATGGGCACAACGAATGATTTCGCGCGAGCTCTACGAATTCCGCGGGATATTGAAAAGGCACTCGATATTATTTTAAAAGATGAATGTATCCCAGTGGATGTCGGAGTAGTGAATGACCGTCATTTCATAAACATAGCAGGTGGCGGTAAGTTGACGGAACTGACGTATGAAGTACCGAGTAAGTTGAAAACGGTGCTTGGTCAGCTTGCCTACTATTTGAAAGGTGCAGAAATGCTGCCTTCCATTCGAGCATCACAAATGCGCATTGAATATGACGATGAAGTATTCGAAGAGGAAGCGATGATGTTTCTCGTTGGATTAACAAATTCCGTCGGTGGCTTTGAAAAACTCGCGCCAGATTCCAGTGTGAATGACGGAAAGTTTACACTCCTTATTTTGCGTAAATGTAACATCGCAGAATTCATCCGACTTGTCTCTTTAGCACTTCGCGGAGAACATTTAAATGATCCGCTTGTGATGTACAAAAAAGCGAGTAAAATTCGTGTCACTTCAAGTGATCGTGTCCAACTAAATTTAGACGGGGAATTTGGTGGGATTATCCCAGCGGAATTCACGAACTTACGTCGCCATATAGAAGTATTTGTTCCAATCGAGGACATTCGAGAACAAGACAGACCATAACATACTTATAGTAGCCAGCAGCCACAGGAAAACCATGGTTTGCTGGTTTTTCATTTAAGAAGCCTATCTCTACGAAAAATGAGTCAGCTGTTTGGAATGAAAGCAAGCCACAAATTCCAACATTGCTGTAATTTATTTCGAGCATCTAATCAGTCACAATTCCTTCACAACGGTGTTCCAAATTTGCCCCTTCTGACAAGTTGATTTCACTCCATATAGGGTATGATGTAGGTAAGGAGGGTGAGGTTATGTATAAAAAACAAGAGAAGAAATTGATTGGCCTCGCTTTTGTGGTGGCGGCAATTATGCTGTTATCCATTATTGGACGGATTTTTAGCTAACGAGGAGGGAATGAGTGTGAACAACGAGGAAGCATTATTTTTTAGTCGAGCATTAACGGAACTGACGTTATCGTTTCATATCATTTACGCGACGATTGGCGTCGGTATACCTTTGATGATTATGATTGCGCAGTGGGTTGGGATTAAGAAAAATGACGAACACTACATACTACTAGCGAGACGCTGGGCAAGGGGGTTCGTCATTACCGTGGCAGTTGGTGTCGTAACAGGTACCGCCATTGGTTTGCAGCTATCTTTACTTTGGCCAAATTTCATGGAGCTTGCAGGAAACGTAATTGCTTTGCCGCTTTTCATGGAAACCTTTGCGTTTTTCTTTGAAGCAATTTTCTTAGGAATTTATTTATATACGTGGGACCGTTTTGAGGATCAAAAGAAGCATCTACTACTCCTTATACCGGTCGCACTCGGTGCATCCTTTTCTGCAGTATTCATTACCATCGTGAATGCGTTTATGAATGCTCCACAAGGATTCGATTTAGTAGACGGAGAACTCATCAACGTTAATCCTATTTTGGCGATGCTAAATCCTGCAATGCCTACGAAAGTGGCACACGTTGTGATTACGGCATACATGACGTCAGCATTTGTGCTTGGATCGATCGCAGCTTACAGACTTTTAAAAGGTTCGAATCATGTATACCATAAAAAAGCGCTATTTCTTACGATGAAACTTGGACTGATCTTCTCAATCGGTGCAGCAATCATCGGGGATTTCTCAGGAAAATACTTAGCCGAGTATCAACCTGAAAAATTAGCTGCTGCAGAGTGGCATTTTGAAACAGAAGAAGGAGCAGGCTTGATTTTATTCGGCGTATTAGATGACGGCGAAGTAAAATACGAGATTAAAGTGCCGTACGCATTATCGATTCTCGCGCACAATGATCCTACTGCAGAAGTCATTGGGCTAGAGGAATTCGCAGAAGAAGACATTCCACCGCTTTACATTCACTACTTATTCCAAGTGATGGTGGGAATTGGTTCTCTCATGATTTTAGTGTCACTGATCTATGTACTCGGCAGATGGCGTCAATGGCAATTTGTCCACTCGAAAAACTATTTCCGTTTGATGGTCGCAGGTGGACCACTTGCAGTGATTGCCATTGAAGCGGGTTGGTGGTTTGCAGAAGTAGGTAGACAACCATGGATCTTGCGAGGGATTATGCGAACGGAAGATGCTGCAACTTCAAGTGGTCAAGTGGACTTAATGCTGATGTTGTTCGCTGGTTTATATTTAGTACTCGGTGTCGGTAGTATCGTGGTACTACGCAGAATGTTCCGAAAGAACCCAGTCGAACAAGAAATTGCTGACCGCGAAAAAGAAAGAGTAGGTGACTTCTCATGACGTTAGAAATCATCGGAATCTCCGTCTTGTGGCTTTTCTTATTTGGGTATGTCATGATTGCCTCCATTGATTTTGGTGCAGGCTTTTTCAACGCATACAACGTGATATTTGGACGGGAGCATGTCTTAACGACTGTCATTCAACGCTATTTATCACCTGTATGGGAAGTGACCAATGTCTTTTTAGTCTTTTTCTTTGTCGGCGTCATTGGGTTTTTCCCGAAAACAGCCTTTTACTACGGAACGTCCTTACTTGTTCCAGCTAGTATTGCGATTGTATTGCTCGCCATTCGTGGTTCGTACTACGCATTTGCGACATACGGCTCAATCGGTCATAAAGGTTACACTTTTATGTACGGACTATCTGGGTTATTCATTCCCGCTTCGCTTTCCATCGTGCTAACGATCTCTGAAGGTGGATTTATTGATATGGTGAATGAAAAACCTGTCCTCGATTATTTCGAGTTATTTACAAGTCCTTTAACTTGGTCGATCGTTGTTCTAAGTTTAGCTGCGGTCCTGTACATTTCCGCCGTGTTTCTAACGTGGTATGCGAGCAAAGCAGGAGATGTTAAAGCAACGGAACTTTTACGGAAGTATGCGCTTATTTGGTCACTGCCAACGATGATTACAGCATCCGGTATTATCGTAGAACTTCGCGCGCACAATAGCGAGCATTTTAACCGCATTGTCGATCTTGGCTGGGTGTTCGGTTTATCGTTCCTTCTATTCGTAGGAACTGTCTATCTATTATGGAAACGCAGAAGTTACGGCGTTGCCTTTGGATTACTCGCGGGACAATTTGCGCTCGCGTTCTTTGGTTATGGCGTGTCCCACTACCCTTACTTGCTGTATCCATATTTAACGCTTTACGATAGCTTCACCAATCCTGCAATGGCGATTTCATTGATCATAGCCTTTTTGATGGGACTAGGACTTCTCATCCCATCTCTGTACTTAGTATTTCGATTATTTGTGTTTAATAAAGACTATGTACAGGGTAAGGAAGACTATCATGCTTAAGGAGGCGCAAAGCCCATGACCGAATTCTTAATATTTGTCGCACCATTCGTTGTACTAATCGGAACCATTATTCTGGCGTTTTGGGTAGCACCCATGAACGGACCAGCTGAAAAATAATCTATCAAAGCCTTGGATGCATATCGCATTCAGGCTTTTTTTCTGTGCTACAATAAGGCAAGTGAAACGGAGGAACGAACATGTCTTTACCAGTCAAAAAGAATGATCAACTTGATGTTTATATAGAAGATTTAACACATGACGGATCAGGAGTTGCGAAAGTCGAGGGCTACCCGCTTTTCATTCCTGGAAGTTTACCCGGAGAAACTGTCCGTATTCATGTCGTGAAAACGTTAAAAAAATATGGCTTTGGAAAACTTCTCGAAATCGTCCAACCAGCTGAAAATCGAGTAGAGCCACCATGTCCTGTCTTTCATGTGTGCGGAGGCTGCCAAGTGCAGCATTTAACATACGAAGGACAGCTTGCGATGAAGCATTCCATGGTACGGAGTGTCATTGACCGTATTGCGAAACTTCCTCATGTGCCAGTACATCCCGTCCTTGGAATGGAAAATCCGTGGCGTTACCGAAACAAATCGCAAATACCTTTCGGCACGCAAAACGGTCGAATGGTAAGCGGATTTTATAAAACACGTACCCACGAAATTGTCGATACCGATGTTTGTCTCATTCAACAACCAGAAGGTGATGATATACTCCAAGCCTTAACGAACGAATTCGAAAAACTCGGAGTCATGCCATACGACGAAGAAACAGGTCGCGGGATGCTTCGACATGTCGTCATTCGAAAAGGCTTTGCGACGGGAGAAATCATGGTCGTGCTCATTACGAAAAAGAAAAAGTGGGCCGAAAAAGAGCAAGTAGTAGAAGCGGTTCGACGCATTGTACCAGACGTAACATCCATCATTCAAAACGTGAATAGCGAAAAAACGAACGTTATTTTTGGAAATGAAACACTCACCCTTTGGGGAAAAGACACGATTACAGATACCATTGGCGACGTGAAATTCGATATTTCCGCCAGATCGTTTTATCAAGTCAATCCCGTTCAAACGGAAGTGTTATACGGAAAAGCACTAGAGTACGCAAACTTAACAGGTGGAGAATCCGTTATAGATGCATATTGCGGAATCGGGACGATTTCTTTATTCCTAGCAAAAAATGCGAAGCACGTGTACGGTGTTGAAATTGTTCCAGAAGCGATTGAAGATGCCAAAAAGAATGCGGCTATCAATGGTATTTCGAACGCGACATTTGAAGCGGGTCCCGCAGAAGTCGTGATACCTAATTGGTACAAACAAGGAGTGAAAGCAGACGTACTAGTCGTCGATCCACCGCGCAAAGGATGCGACGAAACGTTATTACAAACGATTATTACCGAACGACCGAAGAAGATTGTGTATGTTTCTTGTAATCCAGCAACACTCGCAAGAGATCTCCGCATACTCGAAGACGGTGGATATGAAACAAAAGAAGTGCAACCAGTAGATATGTTTCCGCAAACAACTCATTGCGAAGCAGTCGCGTGGTTGGAATTGAGGTAATAGGAATTCCTTTTAAGGTGCCAGTGCACGGAACTATTATGAAAGTTTAAACATTCATGAATGTTTGAATAATCACGATTGTTTTTTGTACTGGCACTTGTTTTAACAGATACATATATTCTAAATATGGGAGTTAGCTACTTGAGATTTCCATTGCAGACTCCAAGTAGAAATCAATTAGTTAAGTTTTTTAATAAATAACAATTAATAAGAAAGTGGTGGAGATATTGAAAGAAGGAATTTATGAAGAAATTATAAATTCAAAGGTAAAGAGCCAATTAGCAGATCTTTCAATCGATGAATATACAATTGATATTGAAAAGCTAGATGCACAGGAAACTAGAAAACTTCTTTCAACTTATATCTCGACAGTTACAAGAAAAGCCCTAAGTTTTATGAGAGAAGACTCTGATAAAGACAGTGAGGTTTTATTACGTCAGATACGTGCATGTAATGATGTGATAAATTCATTAAGTTTGTCATTAAATGATGAAGAATTTCAAGAACTACGTATCGAAGAACAAGGAGAAGTTTTAACAGCTGTTTATAGCAAATTAAATACTGTAAGAGCTTTTAGAAAAGAAAAAGTTGTACGTCCCATTACTTCACTTTCCCAAACTTCACTTTTTACGGGGTCACATTATGAACCAAATATGCTAGAAGAATTAAGGAAAGAGATTGCTACATCTGATTCTATTGATTGGCTTGTTTCTTTTATTAAGTGGTCAGGACTTCGAATCATAATGGAAGAACTACGTTACTTCACTCAAGAAAGAGGGGGTAAACTCAGAGTAATCACAACTTCATATATGGAGGCGACCGATTATAAGGCCATTGAAGAATTGAGTAAATTGCCAAATACAGAAATTCGTATTTCATATGATAAAAACAGAACAAGACTGCACGCTAAAGCATATTTGTTTAAAAGGGAAACAGGATTTAGTACAGCATACATAGGTTCTTCCAACTTATCGAATCCAGCACTTACCTCAGGTCTTGAATGGAACTTAAAAGTAACCGAAAGAGATTCGATAGATGTAATACGCAAATTCGAAGCTACTTTTGAAAGTTATTGGAATGATGCTGATTTCAAGAAGTTAAATATTGATGATCCAGAAAGTTTGAATGCCTTAAAACAGTCATTGTCAAAACAACTATTAGTCGCAGAACCAGGCGGATTATATGTTTTGGATGTACACCCTTACTCGTATCAACAAGAAATTCTAGATCAACTAGAAGCCGAAAGAGAAACCCATGGCAGGTATCGTAATTTAATTGTTGCAGCGACTGGTGTAGGGAAAACAGTTATTTCAGCTTTTGATTTTAAAAGATACTATCAGAAGAATCCTCAATCAAAATTTTTATTCATTGCTCATCGGGAAGAAATATTAAAACAAAGTCTTACTACCTTTAGAGCTATTTTAAAAGATCAAAATTTTGGGGAAATGTTTGTTGGTAAACATAAACCTAAAACTCTGAATCACGTATTTATGAGTATACAAAGTTGGAATAGCAAGGGGATGGACATTCATACGACTCCAGAATTTTATGATTATATTGTAGTAGATGAGTTTCATCATGCAGCAGCTCCTTCATATCGAAAGCTCCTGGCTTATTATCGTCCGAAAATTTTGCTTGGATTAACAGCGACACCTGAACGTATGGATGGCGATAGTGTTCTTACTTATTTCGATGATTATATAGCAGCTGAAATGAGATTAACTGAAGCTATTGATCGTAAGTTGCTAAGTCCTTTTCATTATTTTGCAGTTTCGGACTCAGTTGATTTATCTACAATGAAATGGTCTAGGAGAGGGTATGACCATGGGGACCTGGAAAATGTATATACTGACAATCGCGTTAGAAGTGAATTAATAATAAGAAGCTTAAAGAAATATGTAACAAGTGTTGAGGGAATAAAGGGTTTAGGATTTTGTGTATCTATAAAGCATGCTACGTATATGGCCAATTTTTTTGCGGAAAAAGGTATATCTAGTATTGCGTTACATGGAGATTCTTCAGACGAAGAGAGAACATCCGCTAAAAATAAATTAAAGTCAGGGGAGATAAAATTTATCTTTGTTGTTGATTTATATAATGAAGGGGTAGATATACCTGAAATTAATACAATTTTATTTTTACGACCAACAGAAAGTATTACGGTTTTTTTACAGCAATTAGGTCGTGGATTACGATTAAGTGATGATAAAGAATGTTTAACTGTACTAGACTTTATTGGACAAGCTCATAAAGATTACCCATTTGAAGAAAAATTAAGAGCTTTAGTCGGGCGTACTAAACATTCTATTCGAAAATTCGTAGAAGATGGTTTTACACATACACCTAGGGGTAGTGAAATTTTATTAGAAAAGCAAGCTAAGGAATATATTTTACGTAATATAAAAGCTACAAAAAATTCTAAACAAGTCTTAATTAATAAAATGAAAAATTTTGAAGCAGATACCGGAAGAAAGCTAACGCTAAGCGAATTTTTAAAGTATTATCACTTAAGTTTAGCGGATTTTTATGGAACTTCAAAAAACCGTTTATTTGAAAGAATGAAGGTTGAAGCTGGCTTGGTTAGCGACTATCAATCAAAACATGAGGAGTTGTTAAAGAAGAGAATACAAAACTTCTTTCACTTGGACTCGGCTGACATTTTAAAGTTTTATATTAGGTTTATAAATGAAGGTATCGCCACGGGCATGGAAGAAAAGAGAATGGTTGGAATGCTTTATTATTCTCTTTTCCAAGCACCTCCTCTTGAAGAAGGTTTTACATCAATGGAACAAGGAGTTAAGACAGTATTCCATTCAGAGAACTTAAAAGTTGAGGTACTACAAGTGCTCATGTACCGATATGAACAATTAGACTTTGTTGAACGTTCTCATCGACTAGGTACCGTTAATCCTTTGAGAGTGCATGCGCACTATTCAACCGATCAAATTTTAGCAGCTTTTAATTATTATAATGATGATAAAAAACCAGCATTCCGTGAAGGAGTAAAATATTTCTCTGATGAGAAAATTGATATCTTTATGGTGACGTTAAATAAATCAGACAAAGATTTTTCTGTGTCAACAATGTATGAAGACTACGCAATAAGTGATTTCTTGTTTTATTGGCAGTCTCAAAGCCGTACTTCAGAGTCTAGCCCCACTGCACAAAGATATATAAATCATCTTAAAACTGGAAGTAAAATTGCATTGTTTGTTAGAGAATATAAGAAACAAGATGGATATACGTCTCCATTTACCTTCTTGGGCACTGCCGATTATGTAAAGCATGAAGGTAGCAGCCCTGTAAGCTTCACATGGAAGTTACATGAGAAAATGCCTGCAAAGCTTTTACCTATAGCTAATAAAAATATTTTATAATGAAAATGTCAATTCAAATCGAACAAGTCAAGAAAACTCATAAATATCTCAAATGGTGTATTGTTATTGCACTTGTACTTGTATGTTAGAAATTTAGGCTTTCAAACATTTGTAATAAAGTTTTAAGGTACCAGAGCACAGAACTATTATGAATGTTTAAACAATCACGAATGTTTGTTGCACTAGGACCTGTATGAAGCCGGATATTAAATACTAAACAGAACGTATGTGTGGTAAAATAATAGAGTAATAGAATAAGGTACTCAAGGGTGGTTGGCTCACTCCCGTTCGAAAGGGGGTGGTGCCTGTGTCAGTATTCGAAGCATTAATGATTGCAATTACATTCGCAGCATTAGTCGTGTCAATATTGTCATTCAACCATAAAAAATAACCCATCCTTGAGTTAGCGCTCAGATGGGTTATCTCACTCATTTAGCCAATCCCCTTGAAGGGAACCTGCTGTTACATTGATCGTTTGGTGTTGTAGCACCAGGCGATCTTTTTTATTTTACTCAATTTCTAATTTCATTATACCAAATGAATCTAGGTGTATCAACGATAAGAAAGTAGCCGACGTTGTGAAAATCAATCATTAGTTGCCACCGTGATATGGAAAGTCGAACATAACGAATACAACCTATATGATTAACTTGTGTGAATGCTCGTTTTTTAATTGTAGGTGCCAGTGTACGGAACTATTATGAAAGTTTAAACATTCATGACTGTTTAATTAATCGAAATTGTTTATAACGGAAGCACTTTTACGATTTTTAAGACCATTGACCATAGAGAAATAGTTGTGCTAAAATTTTGTTTGAAAATGATAATCGTTATCAACTGATAAATGAGTATTAAGTTAATAAGAAGAAAACAAGATATCGCACATATTTCCATAAAAATGTTGAATTGAAAACATGATGATATTATGAATATTACTTACAGAACGTCAGGGCAAAGACCGATGATAAGGAGGATCATGATGAAAAATATTGAAAAATATCGAAATGCTTTTATAGATATTCTAGAACTGGAAGAAGATGAGGTAAATGAAGACTTGATACTGGGAAATTCAAGTGAATGGGATTCTATTGGACATATGATTCTCATATCTGAGATGGAGGATGTTTTTGATGTCTCTATCGACTCAGAATGGATTTCCGAGTTTAACTCATACCAAAGTGGAATCGACATTTTAACACGTTTGGGAGTGGACTTTATCAATGAATGATTTTCAAAAAATCGAGAAATTCGGGAACCAGATTGCTTTGTATGCTGAGCGTGCATATTCATATGTTGAAATGATCCAAATTTCAGATGACATATCTCGTGAAATCGGTGCACGGACACTCGTTTTTTGTTTATGTTCAAACAATAAAGAGTCACTATTTGGCTATGTTGGATTCATAAGAGGAAAGGTAGTGCCGTTATTATTGGATGCTTCCATTTCCTTTGAACAGTTACAAAAATTAATTGATCTATACGAGCCGAATTTCATTTGGGCAACTAAAGAACACCAAGAACTATCCGCAAAATATAAGCATTCGTTTGAATTTGAAAACTATGCATTGTATAAAATGCCGAATCCTATTCAACATAATCTAGATGACCGTCTTGCATTGTTATTAACGACTTCAGGCAGCACGGGTAGCCCAAAGTTTGTACGACTGAGCTATGAAAATATTTTCAGCAATGCTGCATCCATTGCCGAATACTTAGACATTGGTCCAAATGATAAACCAATAACGACACTTCCAATGAGTTACTCCTATGGACTTTCCATTATTAATAGTCATTTCATTAAAGGCGCATCGATTGTGATAACGGATGCTTCTATCATTAGTAAAGAGTTTTGGAATTTGTGCAAAGAACATAACGTGACTACTTTTGGCGGTGTACCATTTTCTTATGAGATATTGGACAAGCTAAAGTTCCAAGATATCTCGCTTCCTAGTTTAAAGAAACTAACACAAGCTGGAGGGAAATTACCGCCAACATTATTCTCTAAATTTGTTGAAATATGTTCCGCAAAAGGAATTGAATTTTACACGATGTACGGTCAGACTGAAGCGACGGCGAGGATGGCCTATTTGCCATGTGATAAAAACCGCGATAAAGCTGGGAGTATTGGAATTGCTATTCCTGGTGGAGAATTTCACTTAGAAGATGATGCAGGTTCTAAAATCACACAGCCTTACACGACTGGAGAATTGATTTATAAAGGCCAAAACGTTTCTCTTGGATACGCGGAGTCATACCGTGATCTTTCAAAACAAGATGAAAATAAGGCTTTGCTTCATACAGGGGATCTCGCTTACTTTGATTCGGATGGGTATTATTTCATTTCTGGCAGAAAGAAAAGAATCATTAAACTTTATGGAAATCGTGTGAGTCTAGATGAACTTGAATTGTTTTTAAGTGAGCATGGTTATACCTGTATCTGTGGAGGAAAGGATGACCATTTAAATATCTATACACTGCAAGATGATGTAAATCAAATGAAGAAAATAATGAAAGAAAAATTAAACTTAAAAGGGTATAAGATTGTGAAAATAGATACTATCCCGCGTAATCATTTTGGTAAAATTCTCTATTCGGAGTTACCTAATTGGGCAGAATAGAAGTTGTTATGAAATTCAAGTCGTTTGGACAAGTATTCTAAGTTTTTACGTTTACCATAACCTCTGTATTTCTATATCCAGCATTCTAAGAATTGTTAAGTTTATTTATAGGTGAAAAGATGACATTTATATCCATTGAGTTTCTCGTGTTTTTAGCAATCATTGTTTCTCTTTACTATGTAGTTCCGCATCGCTTTAGGTGGATACTACTGCTAATCTCTACTTATGTTTTTTACGCATTTATTAGCATTCAATTTATCCCACTTTTATTGATAAGCACATTTTGTACTTATATATTTGGACAACAAATTGAAAAACAAGAAACAAAATCACAAAAGAAAGTTGCCATGCAAATAGGCATTATTCTTCTACTTCTGAGTCTTGGTTGGTTTAAGTACATTCATTTTGTGCATGACACACTTCGAGAAATTGCGAAGTTAGTAAATCTACATTACCCCATTCCATATCAAGAAGTTGTTTTGCCTTTGGCGATATCCTTTTACACGCTGCAAGCAATAAGTTATTTAGCGGATATTTATTATGGAAAGCAAAAGGCGGAACGGCACTTCGGCTATTTTTCCGTCTACTTTGCATTTTTCCCACAACTAGTAGCAGGACCAATCGAACGTGCGCGAAAATTGCTTCCACAGTTTAAAGTTGAGCAAGGTTTTCATATTGAAAATATTACCTATGGAATGAAGCGAATCGCATGGGGATTTTTCAAAAAGACAATCATCGCTGACCGGTTAGCGCCAATAGTGTCAAGTGTCTACGACAGTCCAGACCCGACAGGTTCTCAAATAGTGCTAGCTACGATTTTATTTTCAATCCAGCTGTATGCGGATTTTTCTGCTGTAAGTGATATTGCGATTGGTAGCGCTAGAATGCTCGGAATAAAATTAACGGAAAATTTTAATCAACCTCACTTTTCTGTTTCAATTGGAGACTTTTGGAATCGTTGGCACATTACATTCTCTTTGTGGTTACGGGACTATATTTTTATTCCATTATGTAAAGGGAAAAAGAAAAGAAGCGATATTTATGTGGCGATTATCATTACGTTTTTAGTGAGTGGGATTTGGCACGGAGCTGGTTGGAATTTTGTCCTGTGGGGATTGATCCATGGTATTTACCGAGTGTTTGGTGATGCAACAAAATCATCAAGAGAAAAAATGGCTTCCTTCATTCGATTAGATAGACATCCTATGATCCAACGATGGTGGAAAATCATGATTACCTTCTGGCTCGTATGTTTTTCTCGTGTATTCTTCCGTTCGGATTCGGGGGAACAAGGATTGGAACATGCTCAACTATTTTTATCTTTAAGCTCTTGGAATCCAGTTGAGCTTTTACATGCGTTTGACATGTTCTCTATTGTGGAATTAGTCATTTTCGTTTTTTTCTATGTTGTCGCACACATTTTTTACTATTTGGAAAGAAAGAATCGCTCGATTTGGGAATGGCTTTCTCATCGTTCCGTTTATGTCAGACTTGCCGTGTATATCTTTATCGTAGCGTCTGTCGTTATTTTTGGAGTATCCGGTCAAGAATTTATATATGGTGAATTTTGATGAAGAAAAAATACATTCCACTTAGAAATGAAGCTCAGAGATGAAAGGATGTACTATGAGGAATTTATGTGTAAAGGCAGCAGTCATCTTTGTGGTTGTATTTTTATTATTTATACCTGTAAATCAGTTCGTAAAAGATTCGCATGACTATAGAATAAACCACGCGATACTTTCATTTAAAAACAAGCCTTATCCTGTAGATATTATGAACTTGGGTGCATCCCATTCCATGTATGGCTATAACTTTAAGCCAACAGGATTGGCGCATCTCGATTTAGCACTGCCTGCCCAAACAATTCAATATGATTATAAATTATTGAAAGAATACGGAGAGTATTTAAAACCAAATGGTGTAGTCATTGTCTCTATTTCACAAATTACGTTTATCTCCTCTGAAGTCCATTACATCGGGAATTACTACCGAATCTTAGACCGTGAAGAAATAGAGCCATTTAATTTGCTCGATTACTACAGCTATTTGTATGCTCCAGGTACTAATAGTTCTCGATTTAACTCTGCTCTTGCAGGGAAACTGAAGAAATATAAATGGGATTCTCACAAACCTTGGGCAAATGAAGGAAGAAATTATTCTGAAAGTAAGTACGAAAAAGTAATAGAAGATTATGAAATTGCAATACAACAAAATACGATAAACCAAAATGTTCAACAGCTTCAGGAGATTGTAGAGTTGTGTAAATCGAAAGGATATTCAGTTGTGTTAACTTTGGAGCCGGTGCATTCTTCTTATCGAGAATATTTCACAGATGAGCTCATGAACCAATTAGTATTCCAACATCTTCAGTCTCTTGAATTAGATGTGCCTTTATTAAATTATATGGAAGATTCACGATTTGCCGATGAGGAAAAATATTTCATTGATCCAGATCATTTAAATAGTAAGGGTAGAAAAAAATTCTCTTGGATTGTGTATGAAGATTTGAGGAAAATGGGCTATTTGGGAATGTAAAATCTAGAAAATGGTGATAAGAACGCTTAAGAAGTGCAACCAGAGAACATTTTCCCACAAATCAGCCATAGTACAGTATTAACAATTCTAAGTAATCTTGAAATCCACTTGATTGAAGTATAAACCTAGGCTCTCTGATGAAAAATCGGTCTGATCAGCACATTCCATTGATTTAGTCACTTCCTTTCCGGGTATAGTACATTTATGCAAAAAGAAAGGAAGGATGTTATCAATGAAAGCATTAATCGTTGGAGCAAATGGTCAAGTTGGGAAACATCTCGTTTCTTTTATAAAAGACCAAGAAAACGTAGAAGCAAAAGTAATGATTCGGAAAGAAGAACAAGCTCCGCATTTCAAAGAGTTAGGTGTTGAAACTGTTATGGCTGATTTAGAAGGGGACATTCCTGCCATTGCGAAAGCAGCAGAAGGTGTCGATGCGATTGTATTTACAGCAGGATCTGGACCTAAAACAGGTGATGATAAAACTATTTTAGTTGATCTTGATGGCGCAGTAAAAACAATTGAGGCAGCTAAAAAAGCCGGTGTAAAACGATTTATCATGGTTAGTTCGTACGATACTACTCGAGAAGCGATCCAATCGTCCGATTCGTCTTTTGCACCGTATGTGGTAGCAAAACACTATGCAGATGAATGGTTAAGAGCAACAGATTTGGACTACACAATTGTTCATCCAGGAGCGTTAACAAATGACAGTGGAACTGGAAATGTCAATGTAGCTACAAAAGTAGAACCTCATGATATTCCGCGAGAAGATGTCGCTCGCGTTATTTTAGAGTGTCTGGTGAACGAATCCACTATTGGAAAAGAGTTTCAAGTAGTTTCTGGAGATGTAGATGTGAAAGAAGCCATTAAATCTCTATAAATAAAATTGATTTAGGTTAATACGTGCAGTCCCAATTTATACATGGGGCTGCATTTTTTTCTTTTTCAAAGAGTTATACACACTCTATTCTTCTTTTGCTTTGATATTTTTCTTATTGTCCGTTCTAGTAAAATTTTTAAAATAAAGGGTTCCAATTACTTCCTCTAGAATGTATGTGTGGTGGCGAAATTTTTGTTTTCATTGAAAAAGTGATTTTAAGCTGTTAATAAATTGAGTAAAATATTTCGTTTTGGTTAATAACACAATCTTGAAAGGAAGCGTGAAACGATGAAACTACTGCTTACATCCGCTGGTATTAAAAACAAAAGTATCGAAACAGCTTTAGTCGAACTAGTTGGAAAACCAATCGCTGAATCAACGGCGATTAGTATCCCCACCGCCATTTATGCAATTCCAGGAGGCGGTTATCGAGCATGGGAATTCTTTAGTGGCGAATCGACGTGTCCTATGTGTGAGTTAGGGTGGAAATCCATGGGGGTCTTAGAACTCACAGCATTGCCAAGTATTGATGAATCTTGCTGGGTTCCGATGGTGAAAGAAGCAGATGTCATTCTTGTTAACGGAGGAGATCCCCTATTTTTGAGCTACTGGATGAAGAAATCAGGAATTGCAGATCTTTTTCCATCATTAGACGTTGTGTATGTTGGATTAAGTGCTGGAAGTATGGTCATGGCACCGAACATTGGCGAGTTTTTTGTTGATTGGACTCCTCCGGAAGGAAATGATGAGGGTTTACAACTAGTCGACTTTTCTATATTCCCTCATCTAGATCATGAAATGCTACCAGAGAACACCATGGCTGCAGCTGAAACGTGGGCAGCTAAACTAGATGGTCCCTCTTATGCAATCGATGATGAAACCGCGATTAAAGTAGTGGATGGAGAAGTGAAAGTTGTATCAGAAGGGAAATGGAGAAAATTCAATAAATAGAATATAGTGGATAGATTGTTTTTGACTCTATAGCTCAAGAGGAAACATAAAAAACTGATGCCAGCGCAAATAATTATTAAGACAGTTTACACATTCAATAATGTGAAAATAATCACGATTGTTTATTGCGTTGGCACCTTATTTTCAACTCTGAACTTATTTAATCGGAATCCAAATCTCCGAGTATAAATCTGGAGAATTAGGATCTTCATCTGAATACAATTCAAACTCTGGAGTACCCGCATGTTGATATCCAGTGGAAGGGAACCATTCCGAGAAAATTTGTTTCCACGCATTTTGCATCGCGGTAGGCATAGGTCCATGTACTTCGAATACCGCCCATTTAGAAGCAGGGAGTTCTAAGCTAAGCATTCCATTTGGAACTTCTCCAGCGTAAGAAGTCGCCACCCAATAGTCAAATACATTCACATCTTTTTGCTCTTTGCTAACTTCCCCACAAACCCCTAAGACACCTTTAACTACACCATCGTTTAATTGAAACAGCTGATCGCAAGTTCCATTATGATTTACTTCCTCCCAAAGTTCCGGGATGCCTATTACATTTTCTTCCTCTGCCACACTAGAAAATTCTCGCTTAATGCCCACAATTTGAAACGCATTCTTTTCGATAACACTGTACTTCATTGGATTTGCTCCTTTCAAGGTTACCTGGATCATCAGGCGATTATAGGATTGCAGCTTTCCCTTACTCTTCCGCAGGTCACTTGGTGTAAGATTGTGCTGTCTACGGAATGCTTTGGAAAAAGCCTCGGGAGTTTCATATCCATATTTATGGGCAATGTCGATTACTTTAGTATCCGTTGTCAGCAATTCCTCTCCTGCCAATGTTAGTCGACGTCTTCTTATATAGTCACCGACCGTAATATCGGTTAGTACGGAGAACGTTCTCTGAAAATGAAAAGCTGACACGTTGGCTTGTTTCGCAATACTGTCAATCGTCAAATTCTCCATTAAATTTTTTTCCATGTAATCAATTGCTTTTTGTATGGATTCTACCCATGCCATGACTTCAACTCCTTAAAATGATTGTAGCAACTTGAAAATAAAAGCTCCTGTCAATTCATGCTTAGTTGTGACAGATTCAAAGCACTTATCATGAATAACTGTAGTTTTAGAATAATCTAATGAAGAGACTAATTGAACGATAATTTTAAAGTATTGAATTACGTGCGAGAATACGGAGCCATATCAGTATTGCCTGAAATCACATTCATCGTTCCTATTAGCATTGGATAAAGCCCAACCGCAAATAAAACGATAAAACCACTACCTGGAGAAAGTTCAAATTGTGGTGGGATATCTTGGAGAACCGTTGAAAAGAGGAAATAATTCAGCAGTAAATAATATGGAAACCATAAAATTATCGTGAAAAAGCGGATGTTTCCAATCAGCCATTTGTTGGTGACATAAAAAACGAGATACATAGACAAGGCAAATAAAAAGATAACTCCAACAGTTAAAATACTTAATGACATATTCTTTGGAAGGGGTATTTTGGAAATGATCAATTCTTGATAGACATATAAAGCGTGAAACATGAAAAAAGAGAATCCATAGAGCGAGGACAATATATTCAAACGGCAAAATGATTTCATCAGTACCTCCTTCGTTCCTTTTTATAAAAGGATTCGGATACAATTTTCACTCCCTACTCACCGTTTTCTTATGAATGCTTTGTAATTGTGATAATAGAGTTTTCAGGTGTAAGTATGTCGCTCTGCTTAATCGAAAAATCGGATTGATGACGCTTTACTTCTGCATATTGTACAATCTCGTCATCGTTTACAAAAACCAACAAATAGATATCATCTCGCTGAGAGATGTTACTAGAATCGGTGAATTTAATGCCTATTTGTTGATTCATCGTTTCTTGGGATGTATAGGGTTCGAATAAATAGGCTTGAGTCCATTGGAATTCTGTGACACCATGAAGATTTATTTCATTTGAAACGGATTCGTCAACCTTGGAAGAAAGAGTTTTCTCTAAATCAGTATTTCTTGGTATATTGTTCCGGAAATAACTAATAGCCATCACAAAAATAAGTATTATAAAAATAATCTTCTTCAATTTCTCACCGCCAAACGTTATATGCGTACCTTACATGTACGTAATTTCTTTTGATATGTATTACTCTTCAGATGAATTATTCGGGCAATTTATTACTAATAAAGTAGATGTGCTAGTCCAGTAAAATTGTGGCTAGCATTTTTCTATGGATTTCAAAAAACGAAGTGTTTATAATAGTTAAGTTAGACGAAGGAATCATACAAAAGTTCCAATTTTCTGATTGCTGTTAAATTGAATGATGGTCCATAATCGACTGATTAAATAGATAGGGTTATTCAAAGTAAGGAAAGGATTTGAAGAAACGTGAGCAAGAATTTTTGGCGTGATTTACCACGACCATTTTTTGTTTTGGCGCCAATGGAAGATGTAACAGACGTTGTTTTCCGACATGTGGTGAGTGAAGCAGGAAAACCAGATGTGTTTTTTACAGAGTTTACGAATACGGAAAGTTATTGCCACCCGGAGGGAATGAAAAGTGTTCGAGGCCGCTTAACATTTACGGAAGACGAACAGCCGATGGTTGCGCATATTTGGGGAGACAAGCCCGAGTTTTTCCGTCAAATGAGTATTGGAATGGCCGATCTTGGATTTAAGGGAATCGATATTAATATGGGGTGTCCTGTTCCAAATGTTGCATCTCGTGGGAAAGGTAGCGGACTAATTCTTCGACCAGAAGTTGCAGCAGAAATCATTCAAGCTGCAAAAGCGGGTGGCCTACCGGTTAGTGTTAAAACACGTTTAGGTTATACGGAGATTGACGAGTGGAAAGAGTGGTTAAAACATATCCTCGAGCAAGATATTGCCAACTTGTCGATTCACTTGCGTACTCGAAAAGAGATGAGTCAAGTAGATGCTCATTGGGAACTGATTCCCGAGATTAAAGAAATGCGAGACAAAATCGCACCCAATACGCTACTTACGATCAATGGGGACATTCCTGACCGTCAAGTTGGTCTAGAGCTTGCCGAAAAGTATGGAATTGATGGTGTCATGATTGGCCGAGGAATTTTCAAAAATCCATTCGCATTTGAAAAAGAGCCAAAAGAACATACTAGTGAAGAATACTTAGAGTTGTTAATGTTGCATCTTGATCTTCACGATCAATATCAAGAAGAAATCCCTCGTTCCATTACAGGACTGCACCGCTTCTTCAAAATTTATGTCAAAGGATTCCGTGGGGCTGGGGAACTACGAAACCAACTGATGAATACGAAATCCACTAAAGAAGTACGAGAATTACTTGAGCAATTTTCTTTAAACACAACGGATAGATAATACAAAAGGCAGCAAAGAGACGTACATTCTCTTGCTGTCTTTTTTAATTGGAGGAAAAAATGGCGAGATAAATGGCTAATAAATAGAGTTTTATATGTGGAAGTTTGAGCATACTTCATCTTTGCTGACATATGACGTATAGCCATAGTCTTTTAACTAGCAGCAACCTAAGAAAATAGTTTGGGAATATGAACTTAAGATTCAGGAAAATTTCTCTTGCGGTTTTTTGATACTAGTTTCATGTTGCAATATTTTCGCGCTACCTAATGCTGCAAATTCACCCTGCGAATTTGCACGTTAATATTGGAAGGATACAATCATTTGCAGTATAATTTGCATAAAGGAGTGTTCGTGATGCCTAATATAAAACCCATTTCCGATCTAAGAAATTATTCGGAAGTTTTAAGTGAAGTTAGAGAAAATAGTCCAGTGTATTTGACAAGGAATGGTCGCGGTGAATATGCCATCGTAAAAATAGAAGAATTAGAGAAATTAAAAGCGACAATTGAACTGTTGGCTGAAATTGAAGAAGGAGAAAAGTCTGCTCGAGATGAAACGTCATATACTTTGGATGAAGTGAAAGCAAGATACGGATTATAAGTATGGAAATATTACTGACAAAACGTTTTTCAACTGACTTAGATAATCTTTATGAAAATCTGAAAGTACAATGGGATAGTGAGATAGCTTTAGATGTAGTTCGAAAAGTAATGTATTCGATATCCAATTTAGCAGAATTTCCTTTTTTAGGTTCTAGTTTGTCAAAAGAAATTACTGTCGCTACTGATCTCCGAAAAATTTACATCGAAAAGAATTATATTTTTTATCGGATAGAAGGAAATAAAATAATCGTGTTGAGAATGCTACATGAACGTCGGCATTATTTTAACCATTTGTTTGAACAATAAATTATTAAAAAAATGTAGATTAAATTCTTTAGCTGTAACTTTATCAAGAAGGGAGAAATTTCAATGTCATCAGTACTTTCTGCAGAACAAAAGGACCAATTTATCAGTACTTTACAAGCACGTTTTGTCGCTAACGAAAATAGACATAGTGGTCTTGAGTGGTCGAAAGTTCAATCTAAATTGGAAAATAATCCGGAAAAAATATGGTCTGTTCACCAAATGGAAGTGACCGGTGGAGAACCGGATGTGGTTAGTTACAACGAACAATCAAACGAGTATATTTTCGTGGATTGTGCGAAAGAAAGTCCGAAAGAACGACGAAGTATTTGTTATGACCAAGAAGCCTTAGATGCACGAAAACAAAACAAACCTAGATCTTCTGCAATTGCGATGGCCAAAGAAATGGGTGTGGAAATTCTCACCGAAGAAGAGTATCGTGAACTGCAAAAGTTAGGAGAATTCGATTTGAAAACGTCTAGTTGGATTAAAACCCCTTCGCAAATTCGTCAGCTTGGTGGAGCACTATTTTGTGATCGACGCTATGATACGGTTTTTACGTATCATAATGGAGCGGAGTCTTATTATGCGGCTAGAGGATTCCGTGCAAGTCTAAGAGTGTAGGGCAGATCAACTAGACAAGTGGGAGTTGAGGAGATGGATACAATGATTGGTTTCGTTGGCTGTGGAAAAATGGCACAAGCGATAATTCATGGAATGATAACTTATGGTGGTTATTCTCCGAAGCAAATTGTTGCGACTGCTCGAACACATGCTACAAGAGAATCGATCGTCAATAAGTTTGGAATCAACGTACAAACAAACAATAAAGAAGTTGCTTCCTCGACGGATATTTTATTTTTAGCAATAAAACCTCACGATTTCTTAGAAGTTGTAAAAGAAATATCACCAGCTATCCGAAAAGACACATTAATCGTCACTGCCGGTTTTGGCGTGACGTTAAACGAGGTTGGAGATTTATTCCCAGAAGGTACGAAAATCGTACGAATTATGCCAAACACTCCCGCATACGTTGGCGAAGGTATGACCGCCTATTGTCCGAATGCATGTGTCTCTGAAGAGGAGATTGAGAAGCTCGATCAATTGTTTACCTCTTTTGGAAAAGCGGAACGAGTTCCCGAACGACTGATGGACACGATCACCGCAGTCAGTGGCTCTTCACCAGCATATGTCTATATGTTTATCGAAGCGCTTGCAGATGGTGCGGTACGACACGGAGTGCCTCGTGACCTTGCGTATCAGCTAGTTGGACAATCGGTATTAGGAGCTGCAAAAATGGTGCTAGAGACTGGCCAACATCCTGGGAAATTAAAAGACGATGTAACAACTCCAAATGGCTCAACCATTCGTGCAATTGAATCGCTTGAGGCTGATGGGTTTCGCGGTGCGATTATCCAAGCAGTTGGGGCATGTTTTAAAAAATAAACCAGCTGATGATTTGTCGATTCGTTCGGTAATCATCAGCTTTTTATTTCGTGTCACGTATAAGGTAGAATGGAAGAACGAATAGTAAACATCATGGACGATTAATCACCAATTGAAATGAGGGAGATTCATGAACAAGAACATCACACTCGATAATTCTTATATCACGTTACCTGACATCTTTTATTCCAAGCAATTGCCTGCACGCGCTCCTTTTCCGAAAACTATTTTGGTCAATAATGCGTTAGCAGAAGAACTTGGTATAAACGAAGCACTGCTGTCCGCTAGTTTCATCACTGGAAATGACATCCCTGAAAATGCCGTTCCAATTGCGCAAAGCTATGCGGGACATCAATTCGGTCATTTTACGATGCTTGGAGATGGACGCGCTATTTTACTCGGTGAATGGCAAACTCCTCAAGGAAAAACGGTCGACCTTCAATTAAAAGGAGCTGGTCCTACTTCTTATTCAAGAGGGGGAGATGGACGCGCAGCACTGGGTCCGATGGTCAGGGAATATTTGATTAGTGAAGCAATGCACGGACTCGGCATTCCGACGACACGCAGCTTAGGAGTGGCAACAACAGGTGAATCAGTTTACCGAGAGTCAAAGTTAGAAGGTGCTGTGCTTGCTAGAGTAGCTGCAAGTCATTTGCGTGTCGGGACGTTTCAGTTTGCTCGTCAATTTGGCACATTAGATGATGTAATGAAACTAGCTGATTATGCGATTGCAAGACATTACCAAGAAATTGCTGATGATGAAAACAAATATGAAAATTTTTTAGCAGCTGTTATGGAACGGCAAGCGAAGCTTATAGCGAAATGGCAGTTGGTTGGGTTTATTCACGGCGTGATGAATACGGATAATATGACTATTAGCGGGGAAACGATTGACTATGGTCCTTGTGCATTCATGGACACTTATGCAAGGAATACGGTGTATAGCTCAATCGATGTGCAAGGAAGATATGCTTATGGCAATCAACCCCCCATTGCGCACTGGAATGTAATGCGATTAGCGGAAAGCTTGTTACCTTTAATTCACGAAGAAGAAGATCGAGCGATTGAACTGGCTGAAACGATCCTACAGAAATTCCCCAAAATCTATCATAGGGAATGGATGGAGGGAATGTGTGCGAAATTAGGATTATTTGAGGAAAAAGCGGGAGATGAACAACTAGTCGGAGAATTACTCGAACTGATGGAAATTCACGCCGCCGATTATACGAATACGTTCCGAGCATTCGCGCTAAATACTTTCGAAGGAATAGCGTTATTTAAGACGGAAAACTTCCTCCAGTGGAAAGAAAAGTGGGAAGTGAGACGTGCAAATCAAGAACAATCCATTTCGCAGTCAAATGAGTTTATGAAGCAGCACAATCCAGCCATCATACCTAGAAATTATTTAGTAGAAAATGCACTCGCTGCATTAGTTAATGAAGGAAATAATGAGCTCGTGCTTGAGTTACTCAACGTATTAAAGAATCCATATACCTATTCACCAGAACAAGAGAAATACGCAGCCGTTCCGCCATCAAACGATTCGTTTAAAACATATTGCGGAACATAATCATGAGGGAAATAATATGCAAATTCGTATTCAAGCTCCTTTAAGAGCTGATCAAGAACAAATCGAGAAATTTTTTGAAAATGTATTAACCCATACGTACAAAGTGAATGGTATTTCTCATTTAGCAGAAGAATTAAAAGACGAAATACAAGAAAAGAAAGAAAAGTTGGCATCCCATTTTCGTACAAATGGAACTGCACCGTATTTTCTTGTTGCAAAAGTGGAAGAAAAAGTAGTGGGTACGATTACGCTTGGGAAGTCCAATGCCCTCATTCATGAACTGACAAAAGGGAAATTAGATGACGTTTTGGAGCTAGGTACCATCTATGTCGATCCTTCCTATCAAGGAAATGGAATCGGGAGTAAGTTAGTGAAACATATGCTGAGCGAACTTCAATCGAAAAACGAAGCTTCTTTCTGTTTAGACAGTGGATTTCCTCTTGCGCAAAAGGTGTGGAGAAAGAAATTTGGTAATCCAACTTACTGGTTTAAAAACCATTGGGGAGAGGGCAGCGATCACATGGTCTGGCATGTGACACTACTTTCTGAGCATGCGGAAAAAAGAGCTAGTACAAAAGGCAGTGAATAGTTGAAAATACGAAGGTCAACAGGTATACTTATAGTACAAAAGCATAAAGTAAACCGAGTGCGTCAACACTCGGTTTTGTAAGAGCTTACCCGCAAGAAGAGCGGTTGGCTCGAGCAAACAAGAAATTAGTCGCCCCGAGCCTGCTACAGCATTCGGGCGGCTATTTCTTTTTCATTGAAAAAAAGAATAGCGACAAGATTAAGCCGATAAACGAGATCAATACAGTCGCAAACTGCATTAAAATACTCATCGATTCAAATATCGTCATTGGCATCACCTCCAGTAAAGGTGTAACCAACCGCCCAACTTACCTCTTCTCTTACAGATTCTAGTATACCATAAATAGAACGTATGTTCGATATATTAATCGAACAAAAGGAAATTTTTAGCGAAAATTTCTCCTTATCAAAGCACTAATCGATGCGTGACATCTGGTGTATCGTGCGTTTCCGTAAATCCATTCGCACGATAAAATGCGTCTGCTTTTGCAGAATCTGTTCGTAAATTAATTTCTGTGAAATTCTCCTTTGCTCGTGTTACCAGTTCTTTTAATAAAAGAGAACCGACGCCCTTTCGTCGAACTTGAGGTAACGTGTAGAAACGTCGCAGTCTTGCCTGTCCTGCTTCTGCGCTATAGGGATTCACATTTAAACCTCCTATGGCCACTAATTCTCCGTTATCATCCCACACACCTAGCAATGCTTCTCCTTGTTTATCAAATCGGTTGGATCCATCTTCGTAATCATGTACAAGTCGTGATAAAAAGCGGTACCCTTCTTCTTCACTTTTCGAAACTAATGGGGAAACATCAAGCGTTGTTAAGTCATCGATTGGTTGAACTTTGTACGTCATGTCCATTTCCTCCCTTAAAAGAATTTGTTGCGTGAATCTATACCATTCTCTATCGAGGAGAAAGAATCCTTTAATTTCTAAAAAGCTGACATTATAAAAGGGAATAAAAAGAATTAATATATAGTATTTGCGGTATAGAGTTATAAAATTTACTTTTTAAATAAAAAATACTTGCGCTTAAACGTAAAATAAATTACGATATGAAGTAAGGAGGGGTGGAAATGGAAAATATCCGGTTAAACGTTGAATTGCTTCGTAAACGTGTTCCAAATTTGACGACAGCTGCAAAATCAGTTGGAATTCGACCAGCAACTGTTTCCAATTTGAGCACAGGGAAAATTGATTTAGGGAAAGCAGAAGTTCGGACTCTTGTAGGGTTAGCGGAACTCGCAAAGTGTAAGGTAGACGACTTAATCATTCGTGAAGGAGATATGGACATGATTGAAACGAACATTAAAGCACTAGATTTCTTTGCACCATTGATAAAAGGTGGAATGACCGGGATTGTTGCTAGACCCGGCATGGGGCAAGTTGTCATCGTCGCAGAGTTATTACATCGTTTGAAAAACTCTGACTATCACACGATTTTATGGACGCCTTCAGCAAATACAAAAGAAGTGGAAGAAATCGAAGAGTTCGCCGATGCAGTGACGCGTTCACTTGAAGAAACGAAACAAGCTCTTAAATCTTCAAATGACATGATTTTATTCACCGATAGAAGCAGATTACAATCTGCCGAATTGCTAGATCTTCGAGACTGGATGGAAGAAAACGCAATTCGTAATGTCACCACCTTAATGATTGATGTATCTGGTGAAGTAATGGATGACGACATGCCTTACGGTCCGTTAGATACGATTTGGCAACTGGATGCAGATTTATCTGCAAGACATTTATATCCTGCGGTGAACCCGTTAATTTCTACCTCGTCGCTAATGGAAGATACAAGTGTAAGTGAAGATCATTTTACACTTCGTCAGAGAGCACAGAAAGTACTTCGAAGATATCGTGAATTACGTTCAATCGTTGCGAATCATGGGATGGAACGCATTGCAGAATCAGATTTGCATACGTACAAGATTGGAGAACGTTTAGAAGCATACTTCACACAAAATTTTTATGTGGCAGAGGAATTTACGAAAAAAGCGGGACAATCTGTTTCATTGAAAGAAACATTGAAAGATGTTGCCGCTCTCTTGGATGGAAAAGCGGATAATAAACCTGCAAAAGAATTGCAATACATTGGTGCCCTTTAAATAAAATACATCTAGTAGAAAAACAGCAAACCTTGTGATGGCATCTCGTAAGTCGAAATCATAAGGTTTGTTTTGTCTATTTAACAGCAGAAATCATCACTTGGAGAAGTATATGGAATTCCTATTGAGTAGCAGGAAAGACTAGTCATTAGTGACAGATTTTACATTTTCCTATATAGTCATGATAATTATCGGCAAGCTAAAGCAAAAAGGGGTTTTGGAATTGACTACGTACCAATTACATTTTACGGTTCCAACGGGTTTTAACGAAATAAATGAAGATATTCCTATACCAGAAGATATATCATTCTGGATGCCATTAATGCAGTACTTTATCAATAAATCGAACATGATTGAAATCCATTGTTGGTATGAGGAGAAGGAAGTGATTAAGGAAGCTATTTCATTATTTGATTACCCCTCTAATTATCCTAATAATTACCAACCAACAATCTTTCGCGGCGAATTAACAGAAAATCGCATTCATACTCTTCTGAACTACTTTCTCACAGAAAATAAGGAGATTAAGTGGTTCTCTATTTTCTTAAAAAAGGATGCTAAAACAACCTTCCATTCAGAACATTGGGGTACAGAATTTTTTGCGCCGAACGTGAGCGAGGATGATATAGCCTTTATAAAGTCTATGCTTCCAAAAGACACTGATTTTAATCAGTACGTGTAAGTAGTACTGATGGAGAAACGAATACCATGAGATTAGAGTGTTTGCCTACATTTCTGCTTTCGCGCGTTTTATCATTCATACCAAAAAAAAAACGCGAGACAACTAAATCTCGCGATTTTTTTAGTAAAGATTT
The DNA here is from genome assembly GCF_003595195.1 of Paenisporosarcina cavernae. Lineage (GTDB taxonomy): Bacteria > Bacillota > Bacilli > Bacillales_A > Planococcaceae > Paenisporosarcina > Paenisporosarcina cavernae. Next base: position 2,044,833 of record NZ_CP032418.1, on the reverse strand, counting down.
TGTAAGTTTAGTATTTTTAACGACGATCCACGAATGTTTTGATATCGGCCATCTGTGATTTTTTGATACAAATGATTCGGTGTATTGGAAACGAACTCGTTGGAACCATTCTGTTCATACGTATTCAAAAACAACAAATACTCTCCGGTTTTTATATCGTGTTCATCTTTTTTCAGTAAGAATGTTTCATTTCCAGAGGAAGAGTCGGTATAAGAGAAATGTTGAGAAAAAGGTATCGTGTCGTTCCGTGCAATCGCTACCTTCGAGTCATTCTTGAGGACTTCTAGGATGTTGATGTCATACACAGCTTTTTTTGAACCATTATCAATTACATCATATTCCTTGGGAAATTCTGCTCGCACAACGATGCTAGCGTCTTGATATATCTCATTAGCTTCGTCAAATACTTTTGCAAGATCGTTAGAATTGTTTTCAGCTATAAAATTTGTGTACGCATAAATACTAATAGCCAATAATGCGACCATCATCACGAGGTTAGCAATCCATTTCTTCATCCGATTTCCTCCATTACGTATCTCTCCAAAACAAACATCCAAAAAGAACGATCTTATAGACCCAATATACCGATTGTGATGACCGCCATGAATAGACTAAACACCACGGTCATCAGCCAGTCGGTTTTCCGTGTAGTTCGTAGAAGTACATTTAAAAATGAACCGATGAGAACAAACATGAAAAACACTGCGACAATCATCATCCATTCCATTTCGACACACCTCCTACTAGTTATACGTTTGTTCCATCTATTCGTTTCAAATGAAGACTACTATTCCCATTTAAATGTTCGACTTGCCACAAAAAATGCTCCAACAAGCCATGCAAATAGGATGAGTACTTCTAAACCTAAATCGGTAATTGGTGTTCCCACGTTCATCGTTTCTCGAAGTGCGTGTGTTAAATGAGCAATGGGTAAAATTTCGACGATAGGTTGTAAAAATTCCGGCATATTACTGATTGGGAAGAACACACCGCCAAGAAATAGCATAGGGAACGACAAAAATCCTGCAATTGGTGCAGCACTTTCTGGTGTTTTCGCAATGCCTGCAATGATGAATCCGATTGCCATAAATGCTAACGTGCCTAAAATGACAAAGAGCAAGAGATTGAACCATGAGCCACTTACTTTCACATCAAAAATGAGATTTGCGACTAGTAAGACGATGATGGCTTGTAGCCCATTGAGAACCAGTCGCGCCGTAATTTGAGCAGAGATAAAGGTAGAAGCGCGAAGTGTTGTCCCTTGCATGCGGCGCAGAATACCTCGTTCTCTCCAAGCAGCAATTTGCCCTGCAACTCCGTTCATATTGTTACTCATAATCATCATTGCAAGAATTCCTGGAACAAGAAAATCGATATATTCAAGTTCCACAGATTCGACTCCCTCTGGAGCGGTTACAAGGCTAGGAGAATAGTTCACTTGTGCTTTGCTAATTCCGTCAATCACACTATTGACAAGCGTTAAGCCGAGCTGGGAAACGGTTAAATTTGTTTCATTAAACAAAATCGGGAGCTCAAATGTGGAACTTCCAGCAGTTTTAGTAGAATCCCCATACCCTTTTGGAATGACAAGCGCTAACTGAGAGTCCCCATTTTTAACTGCCGCTTTAGCATCCGATGCTGATGCCAATTTTTCCAATTCAAGCCCTGTCGTTTTCTGCAAGGCATCTTGAAGACCTTTCGATGCTTCAGTATTATCTTCGTCTACAATTGCTAATTGAACGGACATGGAATTTCCGTTCCCTAAAAACGACCCAAGCATGACCATTAAAAAAATAGGAAAGGCGAGCGTCCAGAACAGCACTTGTTTGTTGCGCATAAAAATTCGAAGTTGAGCCAGTGTTAATTGTCCGTATGCTCTCATGATTCTCTCAAACTCCTTCCCGTCATTTGAATGAAGACATCTTCAAGCGTTGCTGTATGTGTTTGTAAATCGCTCAGCGTGATGTCTCTTTCATTCGCAAATTGGAGTAGAGAGACAAGCGTATTTTGTAGGTCGTTGGTGAATAATGTGTAGCGTCCTTTTCTTGTTTCTACTTGCAAAACACCGTTTAACGATTCTAATTCAGCAGTCGCGATTTCCACTTTCGCGAAAAACTCCACCGTGCTGTCTGCATTCAACTGCTTAATCAATCCATTTGCCGTATTTAGTCCAATCAATTTTCCTTGATCCATTATTGCGATTCGATCACAGAGAACTTGAGCTTCATCCATGTAATGGGTCGTCAACACAGTCGTTTTCCCTTTGTCTTTTAGCTTTAAAATGATATCCCATAGCGTGCGGCGTGCTTGCGGATCGAGACCAGTTGTTGGCTCATCTAAAAAGATAATGAATGGATCATGGACGAGAGCTAACGCAATCGCAAGACGCTGCTTTTGACCGCCAGATAACGTTTTAATGCGGCTATTTGTTTTTTCAGTTAATAACATATCGTCAATTAACGGCTCGAGAGGGATACTTTTCTTGTAAAAACTAGCGTACAGTTCAAGTATTTCCTTTACCGTTAACAATTCAAATAATGTGGTAGATTGCAGCTGAATGCCAATTACTTCTTTAACTTGATGTAAATCACGAACGACATCAAATCCGCGTATAGTTGCAGTTCCACCATCTGGTTTTCGAAGTCCGACAAGCATTTCGATTGTAGTGGATTTCCCAGCGCCATTTGGTCCAAGTAAGCCGAATATTTCCCCTTGTTTTACGTGGAATGAAATGCCATCCACCGCTTGGAAATTACCATAATTTTTACGAAGATCTTGGACGTGAATCATTCTTTCTGTCGATTCTGTCATGTAGATTCTCCTTTCTTTACTATCTACTATTTACATTATCAGAATATTCACAGCAGACAACCAGTTATTGGAATGTTTTTACTTGAGGCAGTGTACGTGAATTTATGAGCAGTATTTGATACACTTCCTTTCATTAATGAATGGAGGAGATTTGATGAAAGCAGTAGTCATTCAATCGTACGGTGGGAAAGAAGTTTTAAAAGAACAGGAAATGGAAATGCCCAATTTGCAGGACAATCAAGTATTAGTGGAAGTATACGCCACTTCTGTCAATCCAATTGACTGGAAAGTTCGAGAAGGCTATTTAAAAGAAATGATGCCATTTGAATTTCCTATTATTTTAGGTTGGGATGTGGCAGGCGTTGTAAAAGAAAAAGGCAAAGCTGTAGACAACGTGGAAATTGGCGAACGCGTATTTGCACGACCTGCGACAACAAATCGTGGTACGTACGCAGAATATGTAGCAGTAGATGAAAACTTGATAGCAAAAATGCCTGATTCCATGACATTTGAAGAAGCGGCTGCAATTCCTCTTGCAGGACTGACAGCATATCAATGCTTAGTCGACTTCAGCTCCATAAAAGAAGGAAATCGCGTATTAATCCATGCAGGTGCTGGTGGTGTAGGAACGTTTGCTATTCAACTTGCGAAAGCATATGGTGCGTATGTATACACGACTGCAAGCGGGAAAAATATCGAGTTTCTGACATCACTAGGGGCAGACCGTGTGATTAATTACAAAGAAGAGAATTTCTGGGATGTAGTAAATGACCTAGATATCGTTTTAGATACAATGGGTGGAGACATCCAAACAAAAAGTTTTGAGGTGTTAAAGAAAGGCGGGACACTCGTATCAATCGTCCAACCCCCAGATGAACACCTTGCAAAAGAAAAAGAAGTGAAAGCGGGACTCGTTTGGTTAGAGCCAAACGGAGAACAACTTCAACTTCTCGCAACACTATTTGAAGAAAAGAAATTACAGCCAATTATTGGACAAGAATTTCCTTTAACTGAAAAAGGTGTGCAAGATGCACATGCAGTGAGTGAAACACATCATGCAAAAGGTAAATTAGTGATTACCGCTAAAAAAGCGGAATAGATGAAAATGTCGAGCACCCTCTACCGATGAAATGGTAGAGGGTTTTTATGATACGCTAAAGACAAAAGGGGGTTACGATAAATGGATTATATTCGCCAAATACGAAAGAAAATTGGTTCAGATATGCTCTTAACGGTAGGTTGTGGTGTCATTTTAGAAAAAGGCAATTCGATACTTTTGCAACATCGCAAAGACGAAGACAGCTGGTGCATACCAGGCGGGTTGATGGAAATTGGCGAAACGTTTGAAGAAGCGGCTAAACGCGAAGTGTTCGAGGAAACAGGTTTGATCGTTGAAAATTTGGAGCTTTTTGGCATTTATTCCGGTGAAAATGGATTTGCTACTTATCCAAATGGTGACAAAGTGTATGGCATTCAAATTATCTTTCAAAGTAAGGTACCCGAAGGAGAAATTCGGACGAATAAAGAGGAGTCCCATGACCATCAGTTTTTTGAAACAGGGTCACTTCCGGAAAATTTAACCCTCCGACAACAAGCATTTATTTTCGATTGGCAATCTTGCGCAAAACGTCCAATCGTAAAATAATTGGAATAAATTTAGAAAGGGGGATACATGTGCCTTCACATGAAATAGAATTTCTGCCTATGACAACCGAACATATTCACCTTATGGCGAAGTGGCTACAAGATCCTGTCGTACTTGCCTTTTATGAAGGTAGAGACAATCCATTTGATGAAGAAAAAGTTCGGCGAGTTTTTCTAGAGGAAAAAGATATCGCGATTCCTTGCATTGTTTCCTATCATGGCCAGCCAATTGGATACATTCAGTATTACGAAGTGAACAAGGAACATCAAAAGGAATATTCCTATGACAGTCCTGCTGGGAAGGTATTTGGAATGGACCAGTTTATCGGAGAAACGAGTTACTGGAACAAAGGAATCGGTACAAAAATGGTGGCTACTATGGTCGGCTTTTTACAAAAGGAGCTAGGTGCAGAAAGAATCATATTAGATCCACAAGTGGAGAACCGGAGAGCAGTAGCGGTCTATGAGAAGTGTGGGTTTCAACAGATTAAACTTCTTCCCAAACATGAATGGCATGAAGGGGTTAAGCGAGACTGTTGGTTAATGGAATGGCGAGCAGAATGACAACATGTTTCTGCTCGCTGTTTTTACTAGGAAGGGAGTTTTATTTTCCAAAAAAGTTCTCCGTGTAATAAGGTTGTTTTTTGTCGTTGATGTCGACTCCCACACCTAGGTTTGTATAGTCGGCTAATAAAATATTCTCCCTATGACCGAGAGAGTTCATCAACCCTTCGTGTGCAAAAATACTGCTATTTTGTCCGTATGCTAGATTTTCTCCAGCGAGTCGAAAACGGAGACCTTGTGCTTCCATACGATCAAAAGGGGATTGTCCTGATAAGTTTTCATGGGCAAAATAGTTATTTTTCGCCATATCAGAGCTATGAAGGACTGCTGATTTAGCAGCAGTAGTACTCCATTCCAATACGCTTAACCCGTGACTGACACGTTCAGCATTTGTAAGATCGAATAATTGCACCGCGAATGCCTCTTCCAGCGTCGGATTAGGAGCCGCGTAATTTTCTTCTTTTTTCATTTCCATCGATTCGGAGAGAACTTGGATAGCTGTTAACTCATTGTTCGCATGTTTATCGTAAAAGAAAGTTACATATTGTCCGTCTAACAAATACGTATCAATATCTTCATTCGAAATAATGTACGACACAAGCCCTTTCCGAATGCTTTTTAAAGGTTCTCCGTAAAGTGTGCGAATGGACTCTTTCGAGGATTTCCACTTTATACCATCCTTCGATGACAGTAAATCTTGGTTTGTATAAAATCCGTTTACCTTTTTTTCTGCATCATATGTCAGCATGAAAAAATGCTGATAGTCTTGATGATACGTATACCAAGACTGCTTGTATTCATTCATCGAGATTCGGTCAGGTTTACCGTACAAAGAAATCACATCATCTTCTGAATCCCCAAGTTGAATATTGTTGACGGCAAATAATTCGGTATCTGGTTTTTCAAGAGTAGGAGCGGGTATTTTTTCTTTTATCTCGGTCGTTTCATTTCGTAAGTCATTCGCTATTTCCTTTACATATGGATTTGCTTTTAAGTCATCCCACCATTCCGCCATTTGCGCATCGATTGGATCAAGCCATGAAACGTCGATATATTGACTTGCCGGACCTCTCCAAAACGGGCTAAGTGCATACAAAATTACAACCAGCAACAATAAGCGAATTAGAAATTTCATCACCGCCACCTCCTTCTATTCTTGAATCGATAGGTGAATTGCAATAGACTAAACGTAACTCTTTTAAGAAATGAGAATCCCTATGCACATTATACTATCGTACTTATCCTCGATGGGATTATATATGTTACTTGTGTTGCCAATTGTTGCTATTTATCGCTACATCATTTGGAAAAAGCGGCATCGACAAGTAAAGTTGTTGCGAGAAATTGGTATCTATGCTTTTTTATTATTCCTCATCGGATTATTATCTCAAACGATTTTCCCGAAAATAAGTTACAGTGGAACGACAATTTTCATGTCAAATGGGCATCATCAAGCCATCAATACGGAGCCATTTCGAGTGATCGTGGAAACGTACAATGCGATTAAGTATTTAAATTTATGGGAACCATTCTTCATCAACTTTTTAGGGAATATTCTCATGTTTATTCCTATCGGATTTTTCGTGGCACTTTTGTCGCGAAAAGGAGAACACTTCTTTGTGAATATTGCCACTGGATTTCTCCTTTCGTTGTCCATTGAGCTTCTCCAGCTTCCTCAAATGCGGAGTAGCGATGTGGATGATTTATGGTTGAATACCCTTGGAACGATGATTGGATGGGCCATCATTCCCATCATTCCGGAAACTGTAAGAGAACGTTTTAAACGATGACTAACGGGTATAGTAAACATGCTAGAAAGATTTAAAGGAGAATGACGCATGTTTGCACCAAAAGAAAACTCACTAGAAAACAAAAAATCACACGTCATCGATGATTTAGTGGAAAACGGTGTTTTTAAAGTAGAAGGAAAACAATTATATGAATTATCTTTATTTGAATTAATGAAAGAAACAATTGATAAAGATTCATCCAATATGAAATAACATCATCGATGTACAACAAATGTAACGCGTTTTAACTTGGAAGGGGAAATCGGATTGTCGATTTTCCCTTTTTTTATTGCCAATCACAAAAATGAACTAGGAATTGTACTCAATGGGCAATTTTTCGACCTCTATGGGAAAAAATGAATCCGCTATGGGAAGTTTTCGGTTCCTATGGGTAAAAACACCTTCCATATGGGCGATTTTGAAAGAATGATGGGAAATTTTCAACGCAAAGTCCATCTGCAAAGATGGGTTTTTCTAATTAGGCCATTTAATGGTATACTTTTGGATGGAAAAGTATATAAGAAGAAAGTGAGATATTATGACGACTACAGCTTTTTTACCGGTATTACTCGGTTCAGATATGAATGCATATGGAATGGCACGCGCGTTTCATGAAGCGTATGGTGTGAAACCTCTTGTATTAGGACGTGCAAACTTAACAGCGACACAACATAGCAGTATTTTAGATTTTGAAGTGATTCCAGATTTAAATACGGACAAAGTATTTGTTCCTGCCCTTATTCAAGTGGCGAGTCATCATCCAAATATGCCGTTATTATTAATGGCATGTGGAGATGATTACGCGAAATTGATTATCAAAAACAAATCGGAACTTTCCCATTACTACACCGTTCCTTATATTGACGAAACATTAATGAATCAAATTGTCTTAAAAGAAAATTTCTATGAAATGTGTGAAAAGTACGGCTTTTCGTATCCGAAAACAACCATTTGTACACCTGAAACGAAGGATACGCTCGAGCTAGATTTCCAGTATCCAATTATTATTAAACCTTCGAACTCTGTAGCGTATTGGAATGTTTCATTCCCAGGAAAGAAAAAAGTGTTCGTAGCGCATGATGAAGCAGAAAAAACGGCAATTTTAACAGCGATTTATAACTCGCCGTACCAGGATAACTTAACCATTCAGGAATTCATCCCTGGAGACGATTCGTATATGCGTGTGTTAAATGCATACGTTGGAAAGGATGGAAAAGTGAAGCTTATGTCACTTGGAAACCCAATCCTAGAAGAACATTCTCCAGAAGGAATCGGGAGCTATGCAGCAATTATCAATACATTTGATGAAGCATTGCTCGACAAAGTGCGCTTTTTCTTAGAAGACATCGGCTATGTTGGGTGTGCGAATTTTGATATGAAATATGATTCTCGCGACGGACAATACAAATTGTTTGAGATCAACCTTCGAAATGGTCGTAGCAGCTATTACGTAACCGCGAGTGGACATAATTTAATGAAGTATGTCGCAGATGACCACATTTTCAATGTGCCGCAAGAACTAACGTATGCGAAAGATGAGCATTTATGGATGATTATCCCGAAAGGTGTGCTGTTTAAATACGCACAAAACGGCGCGTTACTAGATAAAGCGAAGAAGTTAATTGCCCAAGGAAAAGTAACGAATCATTTGTTTTACAAGAAAGATTTCCACTGGCAACGCTGGATGAAGTTGATGATGAACAACCTGAATTATTACCGTAAATACAAGAAATACTTCAACAACAAAGGACTGTCCGAGTAATGAAAAAAACATTAGGAATCATTGGTGGCGTTGGTCCACTTGCGACGATGTTGCTTGGGGAGATGATTGTGAAACATACGAAAGCTGCAAAAGATCAGGATCATTTGCCATTCGTCATTTCCAACAATACCTCGATACCTGATCGAACCGCACACATTTTGGACAATGCAAAACCGAGTCCTGTTCCTAAGATGGTCGAAGACGGAAAAAAACTCACGGCGTTTGGCGTTGATGTATTGGCTATTCCGTGTAATACGGCGCATAGCTTTTACGAGGAGATTCAAGAACAGCTAGATATTCCAGTTCTTCACATGATACGTGAAACTGCAAAAAAAACCGTGAGTTTAGGTGTGAAGCGCGTAGGGATATTGGCAACATCAGGGACAATTTTTTCGAAGGTGTACCAACAAGCGTTCGAAGAAGTTGGAGTAGAAACCATTATCCCGGATAATGACATTCAAGAGCTGGTGATGTCGGTTATTTATGACGATGTAAAAGCAGGCAAACCAACAAATCGTGAGAACTGGGAAACGATTATTCATGCAATGGAACAAAAAGGGTGCGAGTCCTTCATTCTCGGATGCACGGAGCTTTCGATTGTTCGAGAAGAACTAGCACTAAGCGAAAAATATATTGATTCACTACTTGTTTTGGCTGAAGCGGCGATTGTTGCTTGTGGCTATGATGTAGTGAATCCGGAATAGGAGGGGATTGCGATGTCATTTCTCCCTTTGTTAAATGAAGAATTACAAAAAAAATGGTCATTCTCTGCGGAAATGCCCATTCAAACGAAAATGATTCCAGCATTACTTGAAGGCAAAGACGTTGTGGCGATGAGCCCGACTGGTTCAGGAAAAACGCTCGCGTATGTACTACCAATTTTGCAAAAAGTAGATGCCACAAAGAAAAATACGCAAGCCTTAATTGTTGCTCCTTCGCAAGAATTATCGATGCAAATTGTCGAAGTGGTTCGTGAATGGGTGCAAGGAACTGACATTACCGTCACACAACTGATTGGCGGAGCGAATATGCAACGTCAAATTGAAAAGCTGAAGAAAAAACCAACGATCGTGGTAGGAACTCCTGGAAGATTACAAGAGCTAGTGAAAGCAAAAAAGCTGAAGCTTCATGAGATTCAAACGATTATTTTGGATGAAGGAGATCAGCTATTAGCCCGTGAAAATCGTGACATGGTAAAAGGCTTTTTACAAGGCGCGAAAGCACAAACAGCGATTGTATCCGCAACCATTACAGAAGAAATTGAATTAGTGTCAGATAGACTGCTTCAAGATCCTGTTAGAATTACGGTCACAAACGACGAGCTGCCTGCAGTTGGGAAAGTCGTCCACTCATATGTTAAAGTTGATGAACGAGACAAAACTGATTTACTTCGACGATTGTCTCACCTCCCGGGAATGAAGGGACTCGCGTTCGTGAATAACCTCGATCAGTTGTTGATGAAAGAAACAAAGCTGGCATTCCGTGATGCGAAGATTGTTGCACTTCATTCCGAGATGAAAAAAGAAGAGCGGAAAAAAGCGATGGATAGCTTTCGAAAAGGCGAAGTGGCGATATTAATGTCAACAGACTTAGCGGCTCGTGGTCTAGACATTGAAGGTGTCACACATGTTATTCATGTTGACGTCCCAAGAAGTATCGAACCGTATTTACATCGGTCCGGGCGAACTGGTCGTGCAGGAGCGGACGGGGAAGTACTGTCATTATTATCCTATTCTGACGAGAAGAATTACAAAAAATGGACGAAAGAACTTCCATCGAAACCTGTTCAGAAAGTATGGCATCGCGGGGATTTAATAGAGGGTTCCTCAAAGACAATTACAGAGAAAAGAGGGAAATAATCATGAATTTTCACGAAAAAATGGCCGAATACGCAGAACTTGCAGTGCGTGTTGGAGTTAACATTCAAAAGGGGCAATATTTAAGTATTGGAACAACAACGGAAACGTTAGAATTTACTCGCTTAGTTGTAGAAAAAGCGTATGAAGCTGGAGCTGGCTATGTCCATGTTCAGTTTACGGATGAAAAAATTAATCGTGCATTTTACGAATTAGCACCAGAAGACCAAATGAGTAATATTCCTTCTTGGATCGTTGCGCAACGTGACTATTTAGTCGATCAAAAAGGCGCAAGTTTGTGGATAGATGCAGAAGATCCAGATGCACTCACTGGCGTATCCGTGAAGCGCTTATCAGAACGCTCGAAAGCATTTGGGAAAGCACTTGAAAAGTTCCGCCAAGCGACGATGACGGACAAAATTGCTTGGTCGATTGTTGCAATTCCATCTCCTAAATGGGCAGCAAAAGTATTCCCGAACCTACCGGAAGAAGAGCAAGTTCCTGCACTATGGGATGCTATTTTTAAAGCGGTTCGTATCGGAGAAGGAACTGCCGTGGAACAATGGAAAGCACACGTGGATGCGTTGGAATCTCGCGCAGCGATGTTAAATGAAAAACGCTTTGCAAAATTAGTGTACCGTGCACCAGGAACAGACTTAAGTATTGAACTTCCAAAAAACCATATTTGGATGTCAGGAGCAAGTCGCACACCAGATAATACGCCATTTATTGCGAACATGCCGACAGAAGAAGTGTATACAGCACCTCTTAAGAATGGTGTAAATGGTGTAGTTCGAAACACGAAACCTCTTGCGTATCAAGGAAACATCATCGACGGATTCGAATTAACATTTGAAAACGGAAAAATTGTCAAAGCGCATGCGGCAATTGGTGATGACATCCTACAAGAAATGATTTCAAACGATGAAGGATCTGCGTACTTAGGTGAAATTGCATTAGTACCGCACAAATCACCAATCTCCGATTCGAACATCCTTTTCTTCAATACATTATTTGATGAAAACGCATCTAACCACTTGGCAATAGGAGAAGCATACCCGACTTGTATCGAAGGTGGCCGCGATATGAACGAAGAACAAATTAAAGCAGCCGGATTGAATGTCTCCATCACACATGAAGACTTTATGATTGGAAGCGAACACATGGATATCGACGGAATTCAAGAAGATGGCACTGAAGTAGCAATCTTCCGCGAAGGAAACTGGGCGTTTTAATTGAAGCGATCATAAGTTGACCGTGAACGTTTATAAAACGGATTGAACGCTTATAAGTAGAGATTGGCCGCTCATAAAGAAACTTTCAACGCTCATAAATTATTAATTATAATATCAAATTGATATTTATAATAATTATACATTCTCGACATGAAAATCCCCATGGACGAAAGTCCGTGGGGATTTACAATTTAACCATTATTTATACGAACGTCTAACACCATTAGTTTTCTTCTTATCCATCACTTTTTTGACGATGGGGATAATGATCGGTGCGTACTTAATTGCTGTTTTTACTAACCTACCTAGCTTCATCTTCATCTCTCCCTACTCACATTAGTAATGGTAGTATTCCCTAGAAAAGATGTCATAAAACCTATTCTTGAAGCACTTTGATGCCTTGAACTACATTCCAGATCAGGATGACCAACGAAAGAATACCATATAAAAGTACCATGATGATTGGCAATCCAGCAGCAAAACCAATTCCACTACCACTGTATCCCGCGTCACCCGCATACGACACTCCAGCAAACAATAGACTAAATCCTATTGCCCCAAAGATACCAAGTGCAATTGGGATGAGATGAGAAATTAATGACCGCTTCGCATGATGTTTCACTAGCTCATCTGGCGTGATAAAAAACACAATAATCGGTAATAAGAACGGCGCGAAAAACACGCTAAAATAACAAAGTGCAGATAATATACGACTGTTCTCCAACACAATCACTCCCTCTACACTCCTTTACGAACGAAATCCGAAAAAGATTCACGTCGTCGCCTGTCTCACCAAAATTTCGACAAACTGCAAGGCAGAGGACACATACACAAATTCTTCCGGTCCATGCCAGTCTTCCCCAGAAGGGCCAAATTCAATCGCACCAGCCCCAGTCTCCGCATAATAGCGTGTATCCGCAGCGCCGTGTTGTCCAAAAATAGTCGGTTCTGTTTCCCGCACATCGGCCGTAATCTTCGCAAGCGTTTGAACGTACTCACTCGAGCGCTCAGTAGTCACAGCAGGCGAAATCCCGTAAATCTCCAGTTCGTTTTTGGAATGAAGGGAAGTTGCGAGCTCCGTAAGCTCTTTGACGATTTCTTCTGGATCTTGCCCCGGCACAAAGCGGATGTCATACGAGACTTCACAGCAATCCGGAACTACATTGTAACGGTTGCCAGCCGATATCTTTGCTAAATTGATCGAGGGACTTTCGTAAAACTCATTGTTCGCCTTCGTAAACGGTAATTGCTGCATTTTCTCGTGGAAATCATATGCCATCTCAATTGCGTTCACCCCTTGCCAAGGACGCGAGCCGTGAGCCGCTTTTCCATGGAAATTAATATCTAAATCCACCATGCCTTTAGATTGAATACTCAGCTCTAAATGTGTCGGTTCCCCGCAGATGACAAAATCACCGGTGCGTCCTTGTTCGACTAGGTAGCCAGATGTATCCATTCCGCCTGTTTCCTCATCGGTCACAATATGCAATAGAATGCAGTGGGAGAGAGAAGTAGGGTCTTCCGATATACGACGAAATGCTTCCATCATTGCTGCGACCCCGGCTTTCATGTCTGCTGCACCACGTCCGTATAATTTGTCGCCTTCTAAACGTGGGATAAACTGCTCTTCATTCCCAGGAACAACATCCACATGGCCATTCCAAATTATCGTGGAATCTCCTGAACCAATTCGGGCTTCTAGCATTAGCTTTCCTTTGTTTTCTAATACTTCATGGGTGATAGAATGCTTAGTGAGCCATTCGGAGCAATATTGAAGTGCTTCGTTTGCTCCTGCTAGCGTATCACTTTTAATGGAAATCAAGTCTTTCAATAATTCAATCATACGAGCCCCTCCTTTTTCCCTATTATAAACATAGGTTGCTTTTGAAATCTTGTATTTGTATAATGGGAATGTAATTTAATAAGATGTAGCTACCACAAGGGGTGCCTTTTTGGCTGAGACTGAGCGATTGCTCTAACTCTTTGAACCTGTAAGTTAATACTTGCGCAGGGATGTGGATGGAAACCGACAATCAGATGTCAGGGCTCTGTCCTTGATGTCTTTTTTTTGTGCCATCGCCCTCCACACTACATCGTTTAGGAGGAGAAGGAATGAGAAATAAGAAGTTAGTTTGGATGGTTGAAATTGCGATTTTTGCAGCGCTTGCTTTTGCGCTAGATTTCGTGAAATGGAGTATGCCGCAAGGTGGTGCAGTTAGTCTTGCAATGATCCCGATTGTGATCATGGCTTTCCGACGAGGAATTGGTGCAGGCATGGCGACAGGAGCCTTGTTTGGATTGCTACAAATCGTAACTGGGATGATGAGCATTACACCATTATCGTTTGAATTTGTCATTTTACAAGTAGTATTAGAATATATTGTGGCATTCATGGTAATTGGTTTGGCTGGAGTAATGAAAAACCGATTTGATGAAGGATTTGAAGAAGGCTCAAAAGGAAAAATGATTGGGGCTGTCATAGTCGGTGTAATATTTGCAGGTGCTATTCGTTACGTGATTCATGTTATCGCAGGCTACTTTTTCTGGGGGATGTATGCAGAAGGAAATGCGCTTATTTACTCCGCAGTATATAACGCGACATATATGATTCCGCTTGTTTTATTAACCGGAATCGTTTGTGGATTATTATTCGCTGCTGCCCCTAGGTTATTAGAAGCAAAAACAGCATAAATTGTTCGACGTGTGTTGTGCATATGGTATGATAGGGACTAGATATTTTCACGAGAGAAGGGTTTTAGTTCCATGATTGCAAAAACAACAGAAGACTTTGAGTCGTTACACAAAATAGGGAAGATCGTTGCTGAGATTCGCGACGCGATGAAAGCATATACGAAGCCAGGCGTCACGACAAAAGATATTGACGAACTCGGCGGGAAAATGTTTGAGGAAATGGGAGCGATATCCGGTCCTAAAGGGGAATATGACTTCCCAGGATATACGTGCATTAGTGTCAATGAAGAAGTGGCACATGGCATTCCAGGGTCACGCGTCATTAAAGATGGCGACTTAGTGAATATCGATGTATCCGGATCGTACAACGGCTATTTTGCGGATACAGGAATTTCATTCGTCGTTGGAGAAGACGCGAAAAAAGAAAAATTATGTGAAGTAGCGAAATCCTCGTTTGATCGAGCAATGCTGAAAGTAAAAGCGGGTGCGAAGCTGAACCAAATCGGAAAAGCTGTGCAACGTGAAGCTAGAGACAACGGATTTAATGTCATCATGAACTTAACAGGTCATGGTGTAGGAAAATCATTACACGAAGAACCACAACACATCTTAAACTACTTTGATGCATGGGAAACGACAATTCTAAAAGAAGGCATGGTCCTTGCCGTAGAACCATTCATTTCCGAAAAAGCGGAGCACATCATCGAGTCTGGCGATGGATGGACATTTATCACTGCGGATAAATCAAATGTAGCGCAAATTGAACACACCATCATCGTCACAAAAGACGAACCAATTATCTTAACGAAATAAGAGGAAGCTGACGCAAACATTGCGTCAGCTTTTTTCGTGAAGACATGGAGAGCGATCGATTCTCAGCGGTAGGCGATCGATTCTCAGCGGTAGGCGATCGATTCTCAGCGGTAGGCGATCGATTCTCGGGCGTAGACGATTGATTTTCCAACATACACATGTCAAACTCACAATAAACCTATCAGTACTTCTCAGTAGTTCGCTAAATTATCTTCTGAAAAAGGAAAAATCGTCCGCCTGATGCGAACGATTTTATTTTTCTTTTTTCTTAATGAAAAGGATTCCTGCTAAGATAACGGCAGCTAAAAAGAGTGCGGCAGTCGATACGAGTAATTCATCAAAACCGTTTCGTACAGCGATTCCGATGAAAGCCCAAATGAAGACTAGTGGGTAGGCAATGTCGTATTCATGGTAGCGAATATGAAGAGCCAATGCAGCTCCTATTGTCATCATAATAACCGTCCACAGCGGATCACTTAATCCCCATCCGCTCCATTCATAATACGTAAGTACATACGAAATGTTCGCAATGGTTGCAACACTGATCCAACCTAGATAGACGGATATTGGCATTTTTTCATACCACTTGTTTCCGGTTTTTGGATACGTGTGGTAAAGCAATATTAATGTCACCAAAAATGCGAGCATAATGATGACGGATAGCAAGAAGTATTCATAATGCCAGCTAAAAATCCATGAAATATTCCAAATACAAGACAGGAGAAACAAAGTTAGTTGTTTCCTCGTATGCGGCGTTTCGTTTTGACGGTTCTTCCACTGAAAGTAAATCCATAGTATAGCTAATACGTATATAAGAGACCAAATCGAAAATACATATCCTGCTGGAGTAAAGAGAACGGGAATTCTATTGGAGATTTCCCCAGTTGTTTGTCCATTAAAAGGGAGAATATTCGATAAGGCGTTCACAATGACTACTGCTAACCAGCCAATAAAAGATAAAACATACATCGAGTGTCCGTCACCTCCTAAAAATAATCTTTCCTTATTGTACAACATATACGACTACTTTGCGTAGAATGCTATAATGTGAATGTATGTCAGAAAATTTAGATACATAATGGGGGACTTTCTTATGGTAACTTATTCAGAAAAATGGGATGTTAACACATTTTTTTCGGGCGGAAGTGATTCGCCTCAGCTAAAAGAGCATTTGCAAAACTTGCGAAAAGAAATTACCGAGTACGAAAAAAAGGCAAAGAATTTACAAATTCCTAGCTCCGCAGACGATGCAGCTACTCTTGCAGAAATAATTGAAGCAACAGCTAGTGTGGAGAAAAATTTAGATCAAGCGAGCTCCGTCATAGGTTGTTTTGTAGCACAAGACACGGAAGATAAAAAAGCAACCCTTCTCCAATCTGAAATGAGTGCACTGTATGCGAAATTTTCAACGAGTTTCCAGCTAGTGCAACAAACAATGTCTAAAACAGATGACGTTGTGTGGGAAAAGTTGATGGAGTCGAACGATTTAAAGAATTTTGCGTTTGTATTAAATGAATGGAAAATGTGGACAGCAGAACGCTTATCAGAAAAAGAAGAGCAACTAATTACAGCGCTTGGAGTAGACGGTTACCACGGTTGGGGTCAATTATACGACATGCTTGTGAGTGATGTTCGCATCACGATGACGATTGATGGAGAGACAAAGTCGTATTCAGTCGGCCAAGCAAGCAATTTAAGCTCGCATGAAGATCCAGCTGTACGTAAAGAAGCACATGATTTATTGGAAAAAGCATGGGCAGAAAAAGAAGAGTTTTTTGCAAAAACGTTAAATCATTTAGGTGGTTTCCGCTTAGCAACGTACGAAAAGCGTGGTTGGGATTCTGTATTAAAAGAACCGTTAATGATTAATCGTATGAGTGAAGAAACGTTAAAAGCGATGTGGGGAGCAATTGCTGCGCATAAATCCCTATTTGTAGACTATATGAACCGCAAAGCAGAAATGCTAGGAGTAGAAAACTTAAATTGGTATGACTTAGATGCGCCAGTATCTAGTGCAAATTCAAAAGTGAACTACCAAGAAGGTGCTGAGTTTATCCTGAAACATTTTAAGAAATTCGGACCTGAGCTAGAGTCGTTTTCAAGGGGTGCTTTTGAAAAAGAGTGGATTGAAGCTGAGGATCGTGATAATAAACGACCAGGTGGATTCTGCACCTATATGCCACTAGATCAAGAATCGCGTATTTTTATGACGTATAGTGGCACGATGTCAAATGTCGCAACACTTGCACATGAGCTTGGTCATGCATTTCATTCCTATGCAATGAAAGATGTTCATTGGATGAATACAAATTATGCAATGGGTGTTGCTGAGACGGCATCTACATTTGCTGAAATGATTGTTGCTGATGCGTCTGTAAAGGAAGCATCGTCGAAGGAAGAAAAAATTGCCTTACTAGAAGATAAAATTCAAAGAAGCGTCGCTTTATTTATGAATATTTATGCTCGATTCTTATTTGAAACTCGTTTCTATGAGGAGCGAAAAGAGGGGATCGTTTCAGCAGAGCGATTAAATACGTTGATGGAAGAAGCGCAACGGGAAGCATTTGGTGATGCCTTAGGTGATGTTCATCCACATTTTTGGGCATCTAAGCTGCATTTCTACATTACAGGCGTACCATTCTATAACTTCCCATATACATTCGGATACTTATTTAGCTTAAGTATCTATGCGAAGGCAAAAGAAGAAGGAACTGCTTTTGAGTCGAAGTATATCGATTTATTAAAAGATACAGCGAGTATGACCGTGGAGGATTTAGCAATGAAACACCTTCAAGAAGACATTACACAACTCGCATTTTGGGAAAAAGGAATTGCACTGTGTGAAGAGGACGTTACAGAATTTTTGTCATTGACGAAGAAGTAAGGTGACAGTATGTATCATTTAATGGAAGGTAAGAAGTGTTATTTGCGTACATTGCGAGAGGAAGATGCTATCCGCATGGCATTTTTAGTCGGTAGAAATCGACACTATTGGTCTGAATTTGAACCACGCCATGAAGATGCTTACTATACTGTCGAAACGCAAAGAGAACGTATTCGAGAAATACTCATTGAAACGTCGAAGGGCAGAGAATTTAATTTTGGGATTTTTGATGCAAAAACAAGTGAACTGATTGGCAATATTTCTATGTATGGAGTAAAGCGACACCCTTTTCTAAGTGCGTTTGTCGGTTATTCTATTGATAAGGATTGGGCAGGTTTTGGGTACGGAACTGAAGCAGTAAGGTTAGTCACTAGCTTTGGATGGAAAAAGCTCCGTTTGCACCGAATTGAAGCATATGTGTCACCTCGTAATATAGGATCTATTAAAGTGCTCGAAAAAGCAGGCTTTACTAGAGAAGGATTACTTCGAGAACTTCTTTTTATTAATGGGAAATGGGAAGATCATTACATGTATGGAATGCTAGAACACGATGTGAAAAGAAGATAAATGAAACGAAGCGCTATCTTAGATAGTGCTTTTTTCATGTCTGAACATGTCTATTTCCCGGGAAATAAATCGACGAATGTCTATCTCTGGCACAGAATCGCTATTGTATGTATAATCTATATAAAACCAATCAAAAAAGTAGGGATTAATATGCAAACAATACCTAAACCGTTAGTATTAGCGAATCAATGGACTATTGTGTTATCTGTTTTGGCTGCGTTGATTTTTCAAAACCACTGGATTCTTATTGTTCCGCTTGTTTTCGGAATAAGTCAGTTAGCTTTCGGTTTTCATCCAATCATGAAAATCACTAAATTGTTTCTGTCCAAACCATTAAACACTTACATTCAAGAGGACAGAGATCAACAGAAATTTAATCAATATATCGCATTAACTTTTTTGACAATTGCTATAGTAAGTGGAATCTTTCACTTCACTATTCTTTCCATCATTTCTACAATAATGGTTGGATTAGCTGCGTTTATAGCGATTATGGGCTTCTGTGTAGGGTGTTTTATCCGATTTCAATATCAACAGTGGAAGTATCGACGGAAAAATCCTTCGTACTGATAAAACCAGAATGAAGGGAAAGTATAGTCCACACTAGAAAAAGAGGCAGGGAATTATTTCCCTTGCCTCTTTTATTTCGTTAAGTGCTCGTCTGTTTCCACTAAATCTAATTTTCCAGTAGCAGGATCAATTACTAATCCATGTACAGGAATGTCTTTCACCATTAGTGGGTGTTTTCGAATCATATGAATGCTATGACGAACAGAATCAGCTACATTATCAAAACCTTGTAACCATTCATCTACGTCAATTCCAGAATTCGCAAGTGTATCAAACGTATCTTTCGAGATGCCTCGATCGATAATTTTTTCTTTGATTGCTTCTGGTTTAATGCTAGACATACCACAATCATAATGACCAACAACATAAATTTCTTCTGCTTTTAATTCATAAACTGCTACTAATAAACTGCGCATAATACCGCCGAACGGATGATTGATGACAGCACCAGCACTTTTCACCATTTTAATGTCGCCATTTTTGACGTTCATTGCCTTCGGTAACAACTCCACTAAACGAGTATCCATACACGTTAGGATTACCATCTTTTTGTCTGGAAATTTCGTTGTGATATACGGCTCATACTCTTTGTTTTCCACAAACTGTTCGTTAAAGGATAAAATATCTTGCAAAGTTGACAATGTAAATTCCTCCAATACACTAACTAGTTTTTACTTTATTAGTGTAAACTAAAATCGCTTATCGCGCGATTTTTTGAATTTTATCCATCATCACTAACGAACGACCTGTCCCAATTGCAACTGATTCTAAAGGTTGAGGTGCTAAGTGAACAGGTACAGAAATTTCGGTAGACAGCCATTCTTGCATTCCTTTGAGTAAGGCTCCTCCACCTGTAATGACAATTCCTTGATCCACTATATCTCCTGATAATTCAGGCGGGCAACTTTCAAGTGTTGCACGAATCGTCTCTAAAATAGCCATTAAAGACTCTTTTAATGTTTCTTGCACTTCGACAGAGCTAACAGAGATTGTTTTCGGCAATCCTGTCATTACGTCACGTCCACGTACATCCATGGATTCCACTTTATGCGGAACAAGTGCATAGCCAACTTCTTTTTTAATATTCTCTGCTGTACGCTCTCCAATTAACACATTGTATTGCTTACGGACGAACTGAACAATATCTTCATCCATTCGATCTCCTGCTACTTTTACTGTGTTCGAAGAAACGACTCCACCGAAAGAAATAATGCCAACTTCGGTTGTCCCTCCACCAATGTCTACGATGACACTAGCAATTGGTTCACTAACAGGTAAGTCCGCTCCGATCGCTGCTGCAACGGGCTCTTCGATTAAATGAACTTCTTTCGCTCCACTATTTTTAACGGCATCATGAATCGCACGACGTTCCACAGAAGTCGCGCCAGATGGTGTACAAACCATTACGTTTGGTTTCCGAACGGATGATCCTAAAATCTTACCTACTTTTTTCATAACAAGACGCAACATTTCCGTTGTAACATCAAAGTCTGCAATTACGCCGTCTTTTAATGGACGAATAGCTGAAATTGTTCCGGGAGTTTTTCCGATCATATTTTTGGCATCTTCTCCAAAAGTGATGACTGTGTTATTACGTGTATCCATCGCCACTACGGACGGTTCATTTAATATAATACCTTTATTTTTTGTATAAACGAGAATATTTGCTGTACCAAGATCTATTCCAATATCCATACCAGAAAACATTGTCATTCCTCCTTTAACCTATCGAATGTTAAGTATAAAGCAATTCATAGGTCTTGCAATGTGGTACTTACTGGATGGTTTGGCAGGTTGACATGTTACATAGGGAGGAAGTTTTATATCGAATATGATATACAGTCAGAAAGTCCTTAAATGTTATCGTTTTGACATACGATTGAAATAGGATTGATAAAGAAAAGTTAACTCTTTACAACACGGATTGTATGCTTTGGAGTGGCAATTTTTAGGTTTAAAGTTTTTATAACTGATAATTCGATTGTTCATTTACAAATTTAGTAATTAATGTACAATGATAGTAATCAGAATTTTCATGAAATAAAGATGATTGTTTATGCTGAAGAAGTCATATATGGAAGTAAGTGGCTATATTAGAGAAATGGGGGCTAGAGATGAAGTTAACCAACGCTTTAATCAGTATAATGATCGTCTGTTGTTTATTAGCAATTGTCTACATAACGCGTGATTCAGACGGTTCTTCTGTAAAAGCAGAAGGCACAAACGAAAATTACCAGTCAGAACGACAAGCTGAAAATAAAAAACCAATGAAGTCTTCCATAGAAAGCAATTCTTCAATGGCATTACTACTTCCTGGCTACTCAACTTTAGAGGAATTAGTTGCATCTACAAGTGAAATTATCGTGGTTCGGCTTCCTGAAGACTATGGTGTGGTGAGAACCCCGTTTGCGGATCCAACGATGGTAGAAGTAGGTCATTTATATCCATTAGAAGTGAAGGAACAACTAAAAGGCAATTTTAGCGAAACGAACGATCCCGAAGAATCGATCGACTTGGTTGTTCCAATTGGACTTCAGCAAGTTTTATCTGATTCGAAAAGCGGCATTTCTCCTTATTTAGATCAACCGATCGACTTTAAGGGAGGAGAGTATTTGTTATTTGTGGAAAAATCCCGAAATCGATTATTGAAAAAAGATGTTCTAGTACCTAATACGTTTCATCATATTTATCGAAAAGACGGAAACCACTATGTTAATATCTCGTCAGAGCTAGTGCCTGAAATTGATGGAGATCTTGGTCTGCTGAAACAAATAATTGCATCTCAAGAAAATTAGAAGAGAAAAGCTGCTAGTCCTAGTAAAAGGAATAGCAGCTTTATTTTTAATATAATGTATCTGGTTTTTCGTCAATGTGGACACTGTCATGAGAAATCAATGATTTACTTACGAAATGAAGGAATGAATGTCCAACAAATCCTAGTAATACCATGAATCCTACTACTGTAAAAATACCTAGTACCATTTTTCAAGCTCCTCTCAAAAAGAAAATGAAAACATTACGTCCTAGTATACTAGAAATCTCCGTAATTAGAAAGCCCAATTTCCTCCACGGAAGATAGCTTCCTTCGTACCGTCTGCTGATTCACCGTCAATATCCATGTTTTCATTACCAATCATGAAGTCAACATGAGTAATACTATCATTTAATCCATTTTTCGCTAATTCTTCTCGAGACATTTTTTTGCCGCCTTCCAAACAGAACGCGTACGCGCTACCGATCGCAAGGTGATTGGATGCATTTTCATCAAACAAGGTGTTGTAAAATAGCAATCCAGAATCTGAAATAGGAGAATGGTGTGGAACAAGTGCCACTTCACCTAGGTACTTCGCGCCTTCATCTGTTGCAACAAGTTGTTCTAACACTTCTTGCCCTTCTTTTGCTTCTACCTTTACAATACGTCCGTTTTCAAATGTGATTTTGAAGTCATCAATAATGTTTCCACCGTAGCTAAGTGGTTTGGAAGAGGTAACATAGCCATTTACGCCATCCTTGTGCGGAACGGTAAACACTTCTTCTGTTGGCATATTTGCCATAAAAGCGTCGCCTTTTTCGTTAATGCTTCCAGCTCCACACCATAAGTGACCATCTGGTAACTCAATCGTTAAATTTGTCCCTGGTGCTGTGTAATGTAGCTTTTTGTATTTTTTATCATTTAAATATTCCACTTTCTCGTGAAGTGTATCATCATGTTTCTTCCATGCTTCTACCGGATTATCTAGATCAGCACGCACTGCTTTAAAGATAGCATCCCAAAGTGCATCCATTTGCTCAGACGCAGGTAGTTCAGGGAATACTTTCGCTGCCCAGTCTTTTGAAGGAGCCGCAATAACCGTCCAACTAATTTTGTCCGATTGAACGTATTGACGATATTTGCTTAA
The DNA here is from genome assembly GCF_003595195.1 of Paenisporosarcina cavernae. Classification (GTDB taxonomy): domain Bacteria; phylum Bacillota; class Bacilli; order Bacillales_A; family Planococcaceae; genus Paenisporosarcina; species Paenisporosarcina cavernae. The sequence continues at coordinate 2,021,747 of NZ_CP032418.1, read as the reverse complement.
GGCGGTACCAGCAGCTTTTTGGAAGGTGCCAATTCGTTTTGAATCAATACCTTTTAACAAATCAGGGCTAGAAGACATGATATTCATAAATGCTGCACCGTTCTCTGCAAGCATTTCGCGTTCTTGCACTTTCCACGCTGGGAATTCTTCGAATGATTTTTCTGGAGCCATTTCAAAACGAGTACGGGAAACAACGTCATCTGTCCAATCTACGTACACATTGTCAGCACCTGCTGTATAGGCACTTTTCACAATTTCTCGCACGAGTTCGGGATTATCGATAGATGCCCCTATGTATAAACTTTGTCCTGGCTGAATGTTAACGCCAACTTGAACGGCTAAATCTGCGTATTTCTTTAAGTTCTCTTGAAAAGATGTCATGTGTAATCTCCTTTTGTATGTCATACTTTCATAGTATCAATTGTGACAATATTTGTGCAACGATGAAGGAATGTGCAATTTCTTTTTATTTCTACTTTAATTTTTGTGTTTTTTTCCGAAATAAAACAGAGAAGAATTAGTTGGGGGTTACGAAATGGATTTAGCTTCAATAGTTGGGATAGTTTTAGGTATCGTTGCCGTTCTTGGCGGAATGATATTAAAGGGTGCAGGAATAGGAGTATTAATTAACCCAGCGGCGTTTATGATCATTATCATTGGAACGTTAGCGGCGGTTACAATCGCATTTCCGATGAGAGAGTTGAAGCGTGTTCCAAAGTTATTTGGATTAATTTTCAAAGAACAGCAATTGCAATCAGATGGAGAAATTATCAAAATGTTTTCCAGCTGGGCAGATTTAGCTCGACGTGAAGGACTTCTTGCATTAGAAGGACGTACGGCAGAAGTAGAAGATCAATTTCTTAAAAATGGTCTAACACTTGCGATTGATGGACAAAACGCAGATTATATTCGGGATGTGTTAACGCAAGAAGTAGAAGCGATGGAAGAACGTCACTTAAGTGGCGCTTTAATATTTACACAAGCTGGTACATATGCGCCGACACTAGGGGTGTTAGGAGCAGTAATTGGATTAATAGCAGCACTTTCCGATTTAAATGATATTGAAAAGCTTGGACATGCTATATCCGCAGCATTCGTTGCGACGTTACTTGGTATTTTCACTGGGTATGTTTTATGGCATCCATTTGCAAATAAATTGAAACGTAAATCGAAACAAGAAGTTCGCCAAAAAATGATGATGATCGAAGGGATCCTTTCCGTATTAGAAGGGGAAGCACCGCGTGTGATCGAACAAAAACTTTCCTCTTATCTATCAATGGAGGAACGTGAAGTCATAATGGCAGAAAGCGGGGCGAGCGGCCTTGGCAAAGAAGAGGCATAAAAAACATCACCATGAAGAGCATATTGATGAATCATGGCTCATTCCGTACGCAGATTTATTAACCTTGTTATTAGCACTATTCATTGTATTATTTGCATCGAGTTCGATAAATGTGGAAAAACTGCAACAGCTTTCTGTGGTGTTTAATGAAATCTTTGATGGTGGTTCAGGGGTAATGGATAATCCATCACCTGCACCAGTCCCAGTTCCGCAAAGCCCAAATGAAGAAGACCAACAAAGCTCTGCCTACTTGGAAGATCAAAAATCACTAACTGAAATCCAAAACCGTGTAGATGAATATATCGCAGTGAACGAATTAGAAAACCAGTTAGCTACCGAACTAACGGATGAAGGATTGCTATTAACAGTTCGAGACAGTATTCTGTTCGACTCAGGAAGTGCATCCATCAAGCCAGAATATACAAATATTGCAGCGGACATTGCGCAACTGTTAGAGTTCGACCCGCCACGTAGCATTGTCGTGACTGGGCATACTGATAATGTCCCAATGAATACCCCACAATTTGCCTCCAACTGGGAATTAAGCGTGAGTCGAGCAGTCAATTTCTTAAAAATGATCGTAAAAAATCCAGAACTAGATCCTCTGTTATTTAGCGCAAAAGGGTATGGAGAATTTAAACCGATTGCCTCCAATGACACACCAGAAGGTCGAGCTCAAAACCGACGAGTGGAAGTGTTAATTCAGCCACTTGTCCTAAAAGACGGTTCCGCAGCAAACGAAAAACAATAGAAATAACTCTTAACGCGATAGACGATTTGTCTATCGTGTTTTCTTATGGAAATAAAGTGCGTGGGAATTTCATTTCTAGACAAAACGATAAATTATCTCGGAGTTGCGAGTAGGACCCGCGACATTTTAATAGAAAGTTGAGACATTTTCGCTTCTTTCCAGCCCATTTTGGTGCAATCTCGCGCCATTCTCGATCAATTCGAACCCCTTTTAATGAATTTCCGCGACATTTTCCAAATAACCCCATTTATAATTCGGAATTTTAACTATTATAGGAATCCCTAAAAGTATTTACAGGATGCCGAAAAAGGTCCAACCTATTTAAGCATTTCCATTATAATCAGCATAATTATTGACAATATATATGATAAAAGTTTATATTTTAAACAAATATAATTTGGTGGTGAGGAAATGTCCGATAAAGAACGGGCAATCGTTGCACTGTTGAAGCAAAATCCATATAGCACCCAACAGCAGATCGCAGAAGAAATTGGCTTATCACGACCAGCTGTTGCGAATATGATTTCGGCGATGCAGAAAAAAGGGTACATTATTGGTCGCGCGTATATCTTGCCTACTCGAAAAGAGATTATTTGTGTAGGTGGTGCCAACATTGATCGTAAGTTCTTCTTGAAAAAAGAGCTTATTGAAGGTACATCGAATCCAGTGTCTGTTTCCGAAAGTGTTGGTGGGGTAGCGCGAAATATTGCAGAGAATTTAGGAAGAATGGAACATACAGTTCGTCTTTTAACAGTTGCAGGAAAAGATGCAGACTGGGAAAAAATCGCGTCAAAGACTAGTGGCTTTGCCGAAGTGCAGTCAGTTAAATTCTCACCTACCGGCACAACTGGTTCTTACTCAGCGGTGGTTAGTCCTTCCGGTGAAATGGATGTTGCTTTCGCGAATATGGACATTTACGAGGAGCTTTCGCCTACCTATTTAGAAGAGCAAAAGTCTTTTTTGCGAAACGCCTCGCTCCTGATCTCAGATTTGAATGTTCCGAAAGAGTCAGTTACCTATCTGCGTGACTTCGCGAAAGAGGAGAAGATTCCACTCGCGATTATTCCGGTATCTTCTCCTAAAATGGATCGATTGCCAGCAGTGCTAGAGGGAATCGACTGGCTGATTTGTAATAAAGACGAAGCGGAAACATTATTGAATACTTCATTCCAACAGGAGGAAGCAGTTTTCGAAGCATTAGAAACTATTCAAGTAAGAGGTGTGCGCCACGTCATTATTACAAGCGGCGCAAAAGGCGTGTATGTGAAAAGTGATGATCAACCAGGTTTTTTTGTAAAGGCAATTACCCCGAAGAAAGTGGTGGATGTGACAGGTGCAGGTGATGCATTTGTGTCAGCTACACTGAATGCTTTTTTGGCGGGAAATAAAATAGAAGACTGTGTTCAAGCAGGACTTGTTCACGCAACCGCAACAATTGAATCAACAACTACCGTATTGGAGGAAATCTAAATGGAAAACTATTTAACGTATTCAGAGGAAGTTCTAGCAGCGAAAAGAGAAGGGAAAGCAATTGTTGCACTGGAATCCACGATTATTTCACACGGCATGCCATACCCTCAGAACGTGGAAATGGCGAGAGAAGTGGAACAAATCATTCGTGATAATGGCGCAGTCCCAGCAACGATCGCAATTATGGACGGCAAAATTAAAATAGGATTATCAAATGACGAGTTAGAGTTACTCGGCACTAGCAAGAAAGTTGCAAAAGCTTCTCGTCGTGATTTGGCGTATTTAATTGCGACAAAACAGATGGGAGCGACGACCGTAGCGGCGACAATGATTTGTGCAGACTTAGCGGATATTCGCATTTTTGTAACAGGCGGAATAGGCGGAGTTCACCGCGGAGCTGAAACTTCAATGGACATTTCAGCTGATTTAGAAGAGCTGGCATCCACTAGCGTTGCGGTAATATGCGCAGGTGCAAAATCGATTTTAGACATCGGTCTAACGCTAGAATTTTTAGAAACGAAAGGTGTTCCAGTTGTCGGATATGAAACGGATTCTTTACCAGCGTTCTACACGCGAGAAAGTGAATTTGACGTGAATTTCCGAGTAGATACACCTCAAGAGCTTGCGAAATTATTGCAAGCTAAATGGGACTTACAGTTAGAAGGCGGAGTAGTTGTCGCGAATCCAATCCCGAAAGAAGATGCGATGGAAGCTGATTTCATCAATGGCATTATTGCACAAGCCCTTTCTGAAGCAAAAGAGCAAGGCATTGCGGGGAAAGAAGTGACTCCATTCCTACTTGGTAAAGTGAAAGAGTTAACTGAAGGAAAAAGTTTAACGGCGAATATTGCATTAGTGAAACACAATGCAGTTGTTGGAGCGCAAATCGCGGCAGCATATAACGAGTTGTAATAGGAAGAGAAGCTGTGGACCTTGAGTCTGCAGCTTTTTTTGTTTTCCTTGAAAAAATTCTTTTATTTCCAGAGCATCGAGACGTTTTAGAAAAGCGCTTAAAAGGAATATTAGAGAAGAGGTGAGGAACGTGAAAACGACCGAGGTGCTCGTCATTGGTGGTGGAATAGGTGGTTTAACGATTGCTTTGAAATTAGTCCAACGTGGTGTTCACGTGACGCTTGTTGAAAAGCTCCCTGGAAATAACAAGGTATACAAAGGGGAATTGCTACAACCGAAAAGTATGCAAATTTTCGATAAGCTTGGCATGCATGACCTCGTAAAAAATAGTTCGAAACAAATTGATGTACTCGATTTGATTGAATTAGATCGAAATAATTTGGTGAAAGATCAATCGTTTATGGATTATCGTGTGTTACCTCAACCTTATAATGCCTCATATATGATTCATCACGAGGAGTTAAAAAAGATTTTGCGTGACATTGCGCTTACTTTTGAGGAATTTACCTATTATCCCGCCACATCATGTACCTCGATAGATGGCCATATCGCGCAAATGAAGCAAGGACAGGAAACATTTGAAATTCAAGCAACTTACATCATTGGTGCTGAAGGTCGTGCTTCTGTTACTCGTAAAGCAATGAATCAATCGGTCACAAACTTTACCTATAATCATCACTTTCTAACGGTCACTTTTCCACGACCGGAAAATTTTGAAGGCGGTCAAATTATCTCAACGTACAATCGATTTTTGGGATTGTTTCCATTACCAGACAATCAAGTAAGGTCCGTCTATTTAATTCCCGCAGGGGAGTATAAGAAAATTAAAGAAAAGCCAATTGCTTATTTCCATAAACTATATACAGATTTGGCACCTGCAATTGATGGCTACGTGCAAGAATTACGTGATTGGAAAAAAATTCAGCTCATGATTCCGATTAAATATCATGCAGACAAGTATACGGATGGTCACCTTGCCATAATTGGAGATGCAGCGCATGCGGTGCATCCAATGGCAGGAGAAGGTATGAACATGGCGATTCAAGATGCAGATGTGCTTGGCGAACTGTTGGCAGATATTTTGGACAATAAAACATCGGATATTTCGTGGTACGAAAAAGTACGACGTCCGAGGGTTTCCTTCATGCTTCAAATGAGTCATTTATCCGCACTCGCATATTCGTTTCCTTATCAAAGTGTCAGTTGGTTCCGTCGAAAAGCGTTTGAGCGTATAGAAGAAGACCCAACGCTCCATTATAAGCAGATGCTAAATGTTTCCGGCTTAGGAATTTGGAAAGAATCCATCCAAGATCGCTTCATTCAAGGTGGTTTATTGCCAAAACGAATGGGGGAAGTATCGCTTGGTGTGAAAGAAAAACATGTTTTCAATGATCAACAAGATTATCCTTGGAAACGCAAATGAGAAGGGGGAAGTAAGATGGATATTATGAAAATGTTAGGTGCAAGAATGTGGATGAAACGAAACGAACCATTCCTCTATTCATGGCATGCGTATGTAGGATATGAAATGGACTTATTTAGCGCCTTTGAACGACCAATGAAACCATCGGACGTTGCAGATGCGTACAATATTGATGAAGAATTGCTACAGCAATGGGTAACAGTCGGATTAGCAATCGGACACTTAAAACGAGCCTCTCGTGAGAGGGTGAAAACAGGTGCGAAATGGAAGCTACCCCGAGCGAAAGGGGAGGCTTCCTCTGGCGTTATCTTAAAAGAAATGATGGAGCTACATATTCCAAGCTTGTTACAATATCCTGATTTGATGAGAAATAAAAGTCGCCAATCATTTGAAGAGGAAAAACACGCCCCAACGGTTGCACAAACAAGTCGATTACTGGAAACAGTTGCTATGCCAAAAATCACAAAACTTCTAAAAGATGGTCAAGTGAAAACAGTGTTAGACGTTGGATGTGGCGAAGCAGGCTATATCCGAAAGTTAGCGAGAAAATTTCCAGATGTTTCCTTTACCGGCATCGAAATGAGTGAATGTGTGGCAACTACGGCAACGGATAAATCGAAGGAGTATGTAAATGTCACGGTCTTGAATGAAGACTTGTGGGAGTACGATCCAGAAGAGAAATTTGATCTCGTTATTATGAATAATGTCATCCATTATATTCACCCTGAAAAGCGGCAGGATCTCTTCCGACGTTTAGCTGACTGGACAACAGAAAATGGTAAAATTTCGATAATTACGCCTATCGCTGGAGAAGAATCGGATACACCGTTTGTTGCGGCATTCAACGGATTCTTCCATACGTTTGAAAATTTACACCCACTCCCGAGAGAAGAAGAGTTGGTCAACTGGGGAGATGGAAGTAAGCTGCGATTTGATGGCAAATCGACCATCATACGTGAAGGTAGTTGGTATGCAGTAAAATATCAAAAATCATCGTAAAAAAACAGCCTGCCGATAGACTCGGCAAGCTGTTATTTTCGTAATGAACCAAGTTCCGCAACAATTGCTTGCATTTCACTTGGACTAAACGATTCACGTTTCATCACCATGTTGTATAAGTAAACTAAGTCTTCATATTGTTGCTCATCAAATGATTCTGATTTCATCGCATCGACATTGACCATTTTCAGCTTGTCTTTCATTTGGTCGATCATGTATGCGACATTTTCTTGTGAGGGATTCGTTAAATTCATCTTCGTTCCTACCTTTCGTTGCATGGATATAATCTTTCCATGGAATGAAAAGATTGTCAACTAGATGAGACTGTTTTGAACAGTGCTTTTTAGGGTAATATTAAACACATATACCAGTTAAATTTGGAGGGATTTTACATGAGTGAAAGTAAATTAGTCAAAGGTTTAGTTGTTGGTGCAATTGTTGGGGCAGGTGTAAGTATGTTTGATCGAGCTACTCGACAAAACATGAAACATCAATTGACGAATTTGTCTTCTGACGTGAAATACTATGCAACCAATCGCGATGATTTAAAATCGATGCTGAAAGAAAAATTAGAATTACTTCAAACGACATACGGTCAAATGTCGAACGACATTGAATATTTGTCCACTAAATTTGCGGAAGTGAAAGAAATGACACCACAAGTGAAAACGCTAGTTGAAGATACAAAATCGGCATTTATGGATTCGAAAGAAGAATATAAGCAACTAGTTGGAAAGGATGAAGAATTTACCATGCCAGTATTGCCTGAGCATGAATTAGATCCTTCATTATCCACTTATCGTCAATGAGCTGGTTAAATAAGCTAAAATTAATGCAGTTTCAAAAAAAAGAAAAAGCCGACCATGTGAACAATGTGTTGACATGGAAGGGCTTTTTTCGCGAAATAATGGAACGAGTAGCAAAAGTGGACGTGACCGCACTAGGTGCCCAATTGGCATTCTTTTTTCTATTATCCATATTTCCGATGTTAATATTCTTTGTTACATTGCTTCCATATTTACATATCCCGCAAGATCAGCTATTTCAAATTCTACAACTATACGCACCTGAGGAAGTATATGTGTTGATAGACGGTACATTAAGTGAAGTGTTAACCAATCGAAATGGTGGGTTGTTATCGATCGGGATTTTAGCGACTATTTGGTCAGCCTCTAACGGGATGAATGCGTTAATCAAATCGTTAAATCGATCGTACAATTTAATCGAAACGAGACCTTTCGTGGTAGCGCGTGGGATTTCTCTCGTGTTTACTATTTTGTTAATCGTATTATTTATCATCGCATTGTTATTACCAATTTTCGGAAAGCAAATTGGAGTTGCCATTTTTGCCTATATCGGTTACAAATCCGGGTTTCTCACAGTATGGGATGGAATACGCTGGATTTTGCCCCCTATTATGATTTTTGGCGTTTTCATGTTCTTATATTGGGTTGCGCCGAACCGAAAGCTGTATTTTAAAAGTGTGATTCCAGGGGCTGCTTTTGCAACTATCGGTTGGATTATTGTATCACTTGGATTCTCTCTATATGTTAGTAGTTTTGGAAACTATTCTGCAACCTACGGAAGTATTGGCGCAATCATTGTGCTGATGATGTGGCTATATTTATCAGGCATCATTTTAATGGTAGGTGGTCAAATTAATGCCGTCATGCAAGAACGAAAAGAATTGTTGAAAATGAAAAAAGCAGGAGCATCCGTTTAATCGGAGTTCCTGCTTTTTTTATGAGGTTTGCTTCGCTCATTATATCTAGTTGTTTTTCAACATACGTAACCCATTTAAAATGACAAGGATAGTACTTCCTTCATGACCAATGACTCCTAGAGGAAGATTTATCACTTGCATAAAGTTACTGGCAATCAGTACTAAGATGACAGCGATGGAGAAAAAGACATTTTGTTTAATGATTCGATTCATTTTTCTAGAGAGTTTTATGGAATACACAATTTTGGAAAGATCATTTTTCATTAATACCAAATCAGCGGTTTCGAGTGCAACGTCGGTTCCTTGACCCATCGCGATTCCAACATTTGCAGTTGCTAGCGCTGGCGCGTCATTAATCCCATCTCCAACCATCGCTACTTTCTTGTTAGTACCAAGCAATTTTTTGATTTCATCTACTTTCGATGCCGGTAAACAATTTGCAATTACCGAGCTAACACCAGCTTCATTACCAATGACAGTAGCTGTTTGTTCGTTGTCTCCAGTTAACATGACGACTTCAATTCCGAGTTCTTTCAGTTGTTGAATCGTGACGTGAGTTTCTTCACGGATTTCATCTTTTAACGCTGCAGCGGCGAATATACCTTGATCGTCGGCTGCGTAAAGAATGGTGTTTCCTTCATTTGCCCAAGTCACCGCGATACCGTTGTTAAATTGAAGAGCGCGCTCCGCACCAACTAAATCAGCTTTTCCGACTTGAATGAGTTCTCCTTGCATCATCGCCTCCAAGCCGAAACCAGGAATATCTTTCACATGCAATGTGGAATCAATAGGAATCTGTTTTTCATTCGCAAAAGCAAGAATCGCATGTGCTAGTGGATGATTAGAGCCAGATTCAATACTCGCGATTTTGGAAAGCGCCGCTTCTTCTGATAATCCAGAGCGAACACTAAAATGCGTTACGACAGGAGTCCCTTTAGTTAGTGTTCCCGTTTTATCCACTGCGAGCGTTGTAATATGCCCAATTTGTTCGATATGCACGCCACCTTTGAATAAAATACCGTTACGTGCCCCGTTCGAAATTGCCGCTAACGTTGCAGGCATAATGGATGCCACAAGTGCACAAGGGGAAGCAACGACAAGAAGTACCATGGCTCGGTAAATTGTCGTGTTCCAATCCCACTCGAACGCGAAATGAGGAAGAACCATCATCAACGCAACTGCCGCCAAAACAATTTTGACATACGTACTTTCGAATCGTTCGATAAATTGTTGTGATGGCGACTTTTCACTTTCCGCACTTTGGACCATTTGAATGATTTTTTGGAATAAAGAATCGCTCGTCGATTTCGTCATCTCTACTTTAATGGTTCCGTCTAAATTCACCGTTCCAGCAAAAACCTCTTGCCCAGAAGTTTTGGTTACCGGAATCGATTCACCAGTGATTGCAGCCTCATCAATCGAGGTCGTACCTTCAAGCAATAGTCCATCAATTGGAACACGTTCACCAGGCTTCACGAGAATTTTCTGCCCAACCTGTAAATCGGAAACAGCCGTACGAATCAGATCGCCAGAATCCGCCATTAACCATGCTTCTTCCGGCTGCAACTCCATCAAAGCAGAAATTTCCCGTTTGCTCTTATTCATCGTGTACGTTTCAAGCGCACCGCTTAATGCGAAAATAAATATTAAAACAGCACCTTCCGTCCAATACCCAATAGCTGAAGCTCCGACTGCTGCTAAAATCATCAAAATTTCCACATTTAAAGTGCGATTCTTTACAGTTTCCAGAATCCCTTCTTTCGCTTTCGCGTATCCTCCAATTAAAAAGGCAAGCACAAACAACGTTATAGAAAGAGGAGTATCGCCATTCGAACTAATCCACCATGCAAATGCAATCAAAATACCAGAAAATACAGCAGCGATTAATTCTATATGAGTTCGTATCGACAATGTCATAAGTTATCTCCTTAATTGTAATGATTACTACTTTATAATTATTATAATTTAAAAATAAGGGTTATACAAGTAGGATACATTTTATTTCTTTATTCGATACGAAGTGTCGAAAAACCTCTCCAATATGGAGGGGGGAGGTCTTGGAAATAAAAAAAAAGCATCTCATCAGAGATGCATCCGCATGGGAAATAATTGTCTTTTTATTTATAGAAGAAGAGGAAATTTATTATTAACGTGATTGGTTATTGTGCTTATGAGTTTTACTTTTTCGTATGAAGTAGACAATTGTTGCTACTGCTAATGCAAGTAATAAGAGAAAAATAATCGCATACCCTAACGCCACGAAATCACCTCAATTCTTTAGAGTGAGTGTACCATAATTTTACATGTAGCATTTCTGCAAGTCTGAAGTGTGGGGGTAATGAGACATTTCCGTGGGACATTAGGACACTTTCGAGAGACATTGGGACACTTTCGAGAGACATTGAGACATTTTCGAGAGACATTGGGACACTTTCGAGAGACATTGAGACATTTTCGAGTGACATTGGGTCACTTTCGAGAGACATTGGGACACTTTCGAGAGACATTGGGACACTTTCGAGTGACATTAGGACACTTTTCCGGGACATTAGGTCACTTTCGAGAGACATTGGGACACTTTGCCGTGACATTGAGACACTTTCGAGAGACATTGGGACACTTTTGAGTCACATTGGGACACTTTTGAGACACATTAGGACACTTTTGAGTGACATTGGGACACTTTTGAGTCACATTAGGACACTTTTGAGTGACATTAGGACACTTTCGAGAGACATTAGGACACTTTCGAGAGACATTAGGACACTTTCGAGAGACATTAGGACACTTTCGAGAGACATTAGGACACTTTTGAGTGACATTAGGACACTTTCGCAAAACTTCAGGACACTCTCGCCGCACATTAAGACACTTCCGCACGATCTCCAATCAATCTCCAGTCAGCCTTATCTTCTCATCCACAAAAAAGCCATCCACGATGGGATGGCTTCTCCTTCAACTATGATTGATATACTCGATCTGAGTATTGCGCTAGTTTTTCAAGGGATGATTTGTCTACATCTGCGTGTAGGCTGTTCCCGTGGGAGTCCATTGTGACTACGGCTGTAAAATCCTCCACTCGTAAGTGCCACATTGCTTCTGGAATGCCGAATTGCATTAAGTCGACACCTTCTACACCTTTGATACAATCGGCATAGTATTGTGCAGCGCCACCGATGGCATTTAGATAGACTCCGCCATGTTCATGAAGTGCGGCAAGCGTTTTAGGTCCCATACCGCCTTTCCCCATAACAGCACGGATTCCAAATTTTTTCATGATATCGCCTTGGTAAGGTTCTTCACGAATAGATGTTGTTGGACCAGCGGCTTTAATTTGATAATCGCCGTTTTCATCTTTTAACACAACTGGACCGCAGTGATAGATGATTTGACCATTTAAATCAATCGGTGCATCGTTTTCAGATAAGTATTTATGGATGGCGTCGCGACCAGTGTACATCATGCCACTAATTTTCACGACATCTCCAACTTGGAGTGCACGAATTTCTTCTTCAGAAATAGGAGCTCGCAGTTCTACCACTTTTTTTGCTGTTTCTTCCGTTTCTTGTTCGACATTTTGTTCGTCAAATGAAATCTTTTCCCCGTCTTGGTAATGCCATTTCACAATTTCTCCAGTAGAAGGATCTATGTTAACGGCTAAACGGCGATACGCCCAACAGTTATAGGCTACGGATACAAAGAAACTTGCAGGAATACGGTGCATCACACCGATTTTACATCCTAGTAATGTTGCTTCACCACCAAAGCCCATTGTGCCAATTCCAAGTGTATTCGCTTTTTCTACGATATAGTTTTCTAAATGTGCAAGCTCAGGGTTAGGATTCACATCTTCGACGGAACGGAAAAGTTGTTCTTTTGCTAGCTCATACCCTGCAGAACGATCGCCACCAATTCCAACTCCAATAAATCCTGCCGAACATCCTTGCCCTTGTGCTTGATAGACAGAGTGTAAAATACATTTACGAATCCCATCTAAATCACGACCGGCTTTACCTAGACCTTCTAACTCTGAAGGAAGACTGTATTGAATGTTTTTATTCTCACAGCCGCCACCTTTTAGAATCAGCTTCATTTCAATTGTGTCGTTTTCCCATTGTTCAAATTTAATAACAGGTACTCCGTCACCTAAATTGTCGCCACTATTTTTTCCTGTTAAGGAGTCTACCGCATTTGGACGAAGTTTTCCGTTTGTTGTAGCAGTTACAATCGCACGTTTTATCGCCGCTTTTATTTCCAATTGGTTGACCCCAACCGGAGTGTAAATTTTAAATGTAGGTAATCCAGTATCTTGGCAGATAGGCGAAACATTTTCATCCGCCATTTGGATGTTTGTTGTGATGGTGTCTAAGCTCATAGCGGCACGAGTACCAGCATTTTCAGCTTTTTTTGCAGCAGCTACTGCACGACGAACGTCTTTTGGAAGATTCGTAGATGTTTCGGTAATTAAATCATAAATACTTTGTTCTAGATTTTCTAAATACATCACAGATGCTCCTTTATTTTTTAAACTGTTCCATTTTAAGTTCAAGTTCGTCCATCATTGCAATTAGCCGGTCAATATCTTCTACGCGTGTAGATTCAGGCTCCATGCTATCTAATACTTCTAAAAACATATTCAAACGCTCTTTTAAGTAAGTAATTTGTTTTTCTTGATCGTCAATTTGTTTACCCATTTGGGACACCTCGCTTCATCAGTAATCTTATGACATTTTTCGTCATGTGACAACCGGAGGTAGGACTATTGAAATATTTTACTATTTTGTGTATTTAGAATATTTACATAATTCAAGAAACATGGTAAAGTAATTTTATTCAATAGATGAGGGGAGGCCGTAGTGAATAGTCGAAACCAATCAATTTTGTTGAAGGAGGGGGTTCGAACATTTCACCGGCAATCGAGCCGAGAATGGATTTATGGAAGTACAATTAGATAGGTGTAAAAAAACATAAAAGGCTCTGACATTCTATAGATGAATTGACAGAGCCTTTGCTATGTTAAATTATTTCTACCGTTTCGATAACGTCAATAGATCCAACAACGGATTGAACCATCGAGCAATTTTTTTTAGTTAATTCCATGATACGTGGCAATTTATCTTTCGATAAATCCTCTCCAGATAATTTAAAATGCAAATGAACCTTTTCAACGCGATTCGCAACATCCGGATTACGAACAACTTCTTTAACTTCAATATCCATTGAGTGAAGAGGAGTTCGCATTTTTTCGCATATTTGCTTTAATACTCCACCGCTACATACTGCTAAAGAAGAAACAAGTAATTGATATGGTCGGAACCCAAACTCCTCATTCGACGAAACTTCTAACTTCCCAAATTCTAATTCTGTAGAAAACCCATTTTCATTCATGACAAAGTGCATAATATATTCCTCCTATATGATAAAATTGTATCGGATTAAGACATATTCAACAATGAAACCGTTTCAGCAGGAGGAACACCATGACGGCAAATGAAAAAAGAAGATTTTGGATATTAGTGTCCATTGTTTCGATATCTGGATTTTCCCAAGGCATGTTACTGCCACTTATTTCCGTGATTTTTGAAATGGATGGAGTGTCCTCAGCATTAAATGGATTAAACGCTACAGGATTATACATAGGTACCATTCTTATTACACCTTTTATGGAAATACCACTTCGGAAATTTGGCTACAAACCAGTAATCCTCATTGGAGGAGCAATCGTGATTAGTTCCTTGTTAGTTTTCCCTCTTTGGAAAAGTGTCCTTTTCTGGTATATTTTACGCTTATTGATTGGAATTGGCGATCATGCCTTGCACTTTTCCACTCAAACTTGGATTACAAGCTTCTCTTCAAAAGAGCGTCTTGGAAGAAATATTGCACTGTACGGTCTGTCCTTTGGATTAGGTTTTGCTATTGGGCCACTTTTTGTTCCATTAGTAAATGTATTCGAAGGCTTGCCATTTATCGTCAGTGGATTACTTTGTCTCCTCGCTTGGACGTTTGTGTTTTTCCTTGATAATGAACATCCGGGCCATATGCATGAAAGCTCCACAATGAAAGGAACAATGCAGCGTTTTAAAGCAAGTTTTCTCATCGCGGGCTTTGCTTTTCTTCCACCATTTAGTTACGGTTTTTTAGAGTCCAGTTTGCATGCTATTTTTCCTGTATACGCACTCCGTGCAGGGATAGATGTTACGAGTGTTTCGATTATTCTTGCTTCCTTTTCTGTTGGTGGCATTGTCTCCCAGTTACCTCTAGGAATTTTGAGTGACCGAATCGGTCGAAAAGCGATCATATTAGTCGCATTGTTTGGGGGCGCAGCCTCGTTTTCGGGAGCAGCATTTTTAGAAGCCTCTTTAACAGCTGTTATTTCGTTCTTTTTCATCGCGGGATTATTTGTGGGTTCTACTTTCTCATTAGGAATATCTTACATGACCGATTTAACTCCAAGGAATTTATTGCCAACGGGAAATTTGTTGTGTGGTGTATTTTTTAGTATAGGAAGTTTAACTGGTCCGTTTTTTGGAGGAGTCTTTTTAGAGTGGAGTGGAGGAATAAGTTATATGTGGTTAGTAAGTAGCTTGTTGCTGCTAATTGGATTGATCAGTTTACTGGGGAAAACCAAACCTGCTTCAGAAACCTATTAAATGATCGCGAAAAAGGGAGAGAACAATGGATTGTTTAGGATGCAAATTAGCGAACAAAATAGAAAGCGCCAATGTCATTTTTGAAGATGATTGGGTAACCTGCCTACTCGATTATGACCCATACGAAGAAGGGCATACTTTAATTCTACCCAAGCAACATTACCGCTACTTAGATGAATTTAACCGAGAGACAGCTGAATCACTACATCGAGCTACTACACTCGTGTCAAAAGCAATCCGAAACCTGTATGATCCTGATGGAATTACGCTTTGTCAAAATGGTGGGGAAGTAGACGATTTAACCCATTTCCACTTGCATGTCGTTCCGAGAGATAAACTTCAATCATTTCAACCCTTTTTTGTGGAAAATAAAGAAGAGAATCGTCCAAGTCAACAAGACCTTTCTACAACGAGGGATAAGTTGGTTTCGGAAATACAGCTCCTTCTTGATCATCATCCTCAACATAATTAAAAGCACAATGCGAGTACACAGCATTGTGCTTTTGTTCGAAATTGATGGATTCCATTTTCTCTAATTCAGTAAACTACCTATAATTCTTTCGCGCTGAAGGTGTCTCCACCTTTTATCGTGCCATTTTCATATCCTTTTTCAAACCAGCGCATCCGTTGTTCCGATGTACCATGCGTAAATGACTCTGGATTTACTTCCATTCCAGCGTCTTCCATGATCGCATCGTCGCCAACGCCACTTGCAGCGTTCATCGCTTCTTCAATGTCTCCTGCTTCTAAGTAGCCTTCACCTTGCGCGTATTTTGCAAAAACGCCGGCATAATAATCCGCTTGTAATTCTAAACGAACGGAAGCCTCGTTATATTCTGCTTTACTTACTTTTCCTCGAAGATCACTTACTTGTTGACTAGTCCCAAGAAGAGATTGTACGTGATGACCTACCTCATGAGCGATTACGTATGCCATCGCGAAGTCACCAGGCGCATCAAATCGATTTTTCAATTCCTCATAAAAACTTAAATCGATATATAATTTTTGATCTGCTGGGCAATAAAACGGCCCCATTGCAGCACTTGCAGATCCACAGCCAGAGTTTACCGATCCAGAAAATAAGACCATGGTAGGTTCTACGTATTCTTTCCCTTGATCTGCAAATATATCGGACCATACTGCTTCTGTATCTGCTAACACGACAGAGGCAAAATTCGCTAATTCTTTTTCTTGATCCGTTTCCACATATTCACCTTGGGAGCCATTATCGACCGCTCCATTTAAAATATCACCGGGATTTCCGCCACCTAAAAACATATAAATAAGAGCAATGACTAGTCCAAATCCACCGCCGGCGATCCCAATTCCTTTACCGCCCATCCCTCGTCTATCTTCAACATTGGAACTAGCTGTTCTACCTCTCCATTTCATATAAAAACCTCCATCTATCTAATAGGAAAGACTCACTTAGTATTTCATTCCCAAAATACGTCGCGTATAATCCTATTTTTAGATGGAGGTAATGAATTATTTTCTTGTCAATAAAGTCACACATTCTACTTGAGATGTTTGTGGGAACATGTCCACTGGTTGAATATAGCTGATTTTATACGCTTTTTTTAGTTCATTTAAATCCTTCGCTAACGTGGACGGGTTACAAGATGTATAGATAAATCGTTTTGGACGGATGTTTAAAATGGTTTGTAACAAACTTGGAGCAAGACCAGTTCTTGGTGGATCTACCGTCAGAACATCTGGAACAAATCCGCTTTTACTCCATGTAGCGAGCCATGCTTCAGCGGTTCCTTCTTCGTACGAAACATGTTCAAAGCCATGTTTTTCCGCATTTTTCTTCGCATCATAAATGCTATCGGCAATAACATCCATCCCTCGAACTTCTTTCGCTTCAGGAGCGAGCCATAAGCCGATTGTGCCGACTCCGCAGTATGCATCCACAACGGTTTCTTTTCCAGTCAAATTCGCCGCACGTTTAATTTCGTTATATAAATTAATGGTTTGTGCTGGATTCAATTGGAAGAATGCCCGTGCGGACAAATCAAATGCTAACTCGCCAAGCTCTTCATGAAGCGTTTTTTTGCCATGCAATAATATCGTTCGATCTCCAAAGATAAGGGAAGTTTGTTTTGCGTTGACGTTTTGAACGACAGATACAATATTCGGATCGATGGCAGCTAGTTTTGAAATAAGCAGTTCACGTTTTGGCAATTCAGCTCTTGTCGTTACTAGTACAAGCTGAATTTCATCTGTCCGTATGCCAGTTCGAACAACAATTGTTCGAACGAGCCCTGCCTGGGAAACACCATCATAAATCGGGATATTCAATTCGTCTAATATACGTTTCGTGGCGTTCGTCACTTTCGTCGTATCAGGATGTTGAACGATACATTCTTCTATATCAAGCAATTGTTGCGTTCCTTCTGCAAATAAACCCGCTGCAACTTTACCGTTTTGTTCTCGTGTTTGGAACTGGCTTTTATTCCTATAATGCCACGGGTTGTCCATCCCTATCGTTGCGCGAACATCAATGGATGGTGCAAGTTCTCGAACGTACCGCTCTAACGCTTGCACAACCATGTCCCGCTTTTCGACTAGCTGCCTTGCATATGTCATGTGTTGAAGCTGACAGCCCCCGCATTCCCAGTAAATAGGGCAGGGGGGAGTTTGACGAAATTTGGATTCCTTTCGAACGTTTAAAAGTGTTGCTTCTGCAAATTTCGGATGAACTTTCGTTACTTTCGCAGTTACTTCTTCTCCCGGTAGTGCACCTTTTACAAAGATAACATTTCGTTTAAAATAGCCAATTCCTTC
The DNA here is from genome assembly GCF_003595195.1 of Paenisporosarcina cavernae. Classification (GTDB taxonomy): domain Bacteria; phylum Bacillota; class Bacilli; order Bacillales_A; family Planococcaceae; genus Paenisporosarcina; species Paenisporosarcina cavernae. The sequence continues at coordinate 2,003,687 of NZ_CP032418.1, read as the reverse complement.
TCCGTTAATTCCTAAGCGTTTAATGGTTAAAGGGAATTTTTGTCCTAATTCGACAATTGTTTTATTCACCAAGATCGACACGTCCTTTACTACTGTTGCCTTCAGTATAGCGGACGCTGCACTACTTTACCAATGCATCAAGCGTAGAGAAGGTATATCCTTTCTCCTTTGCGGTTTGAATAAAATCTGGCAATGCATCCGCATTATCTTGAGACACGGTATGCATTAAAATAATTGCGCCAGGGTGGAGTTGTTTCACCAATTCATTGTATGCATAGGCTTTTCCTTGTGGTTTATTCGCATACCAATCGACAAACGCGACAGACCAAAACATATGTTGATAGCCATTTTCTTTTGCTACTCGCAGCATTTCTTCGTTAAAGACACCTTCTGGTGGGCGGACAAATCGAGTCTTTTTCACTTTCGTTTTACTTGCAAGTAATTCGTCAAAAGATTTCCATTCCTCGATCATCTTCTCCGTACTTAAATGAGCCATATTCGGATGATTTAGCGTGTGATTTCCAATTTCATGGCCATCTTTAATCATTCGATTCACTAATTCAGTGGCACTTTCCACATAATGCCCCGTTAAGAAAAACGTCGCGTGAATTTTTTCCTTTTTTAACGTATCTAAAATAGAAGCTGTTTTGCCGTTTTCATACCCATTGTCAAAGGTTAAATAGAGTGTCTTTTTTGACGCGGAGCCTTTATAATAGGCATCATATTTTTGGAGTAATGCATCAAACTGAGGTCCTGCTTGTGCTTGGTTTTCATTGGAAGCTTTTTGAAAGCCCCAATGCAGCGCACTTGCATCGGTTGAAAATGGATTGTACACAATACCAGCAATAATTATTGAAATGGCGAGGATGAGTCCTCCGATATGTTTTCCCATCAAAAACGCAACCTTTCTTTTTGAATAGGTTGCGTAAATCGGTCAATATTATGAGTAAATTGCATGTAAAGCATTTGTCAGCGTCGGATATTGGAATTGGAATCCGAGTGATTCAAGTTTCTCTGGTTTGACATGTTGACCCTCTAAAACAAGAGCACTTTTGTCTCCGAGAACCGCTTTTAAAATAAAGGAAGGAACTGGAAACCAATGTGGCCGATTTAAGACTGCACCAAGTATTTTTCCAAACGCATTATTTTGCTTAGCATCTGGTGCAACGACATTAAATGGACCGTGAAGATGTTCATTTTCCATCGCAAAAACAATTGCTCGAGCCACATCATGCACATGTACCCAAGATAACCACTGATCGCCACTTCCTATTTTTCCACCAACACCCATTTTATACGGTGTGGCCATTAAAGGGAGTGCACCTTCGTCTTTCCCTAAAATAATTCCGAAACGACCAGAAGCAACTCGAGTTCCGAACTTTTCAGCGTGCTCAGCTTTTTGTTCCCAATCAATTACAGTTTTCGCTAGAAAATCTGTCCCACGTTCGATCGAATTCTCGGTGTAAATCGCAGTCGTAGAAGCGGGATAGATCCCAATTGCACTCGCATTTATCCAAACGTTTGGCTTTTGCTCTAACTCCCCAACAATTCGCAGCAATTCATCGGTTGCTTCCATTCTACTTTCGTAAATCTTTTCTTTATGTTCTTCAGTCCAGCGTCCGTCATTAATCGAAGTGCCTGCTAAATTGACAACAGCATCCACGTTGTGAAGCTCGATTTCAGGTTTTGCTCCGTTCGCTAACCACTGCACTTTTTTTGTCATGCCATTTTGAGACGAATTTTTTCTCGTTAAAATCGTAACAGTATGACCTTTAGATTCTAGTAATCGAGTCAATTCTTGACCAACAAACCCGCTACCACCTGTAATGACAACATGCATTCTTCCTTCCTCCTCTGAACAATTCTATTTCTTGTTTTATTTCAAAAAACGAGTCTCTTCATGTTGATACGTTACTTATTGTATTGGTAATGAAAAGAAGCTCCCTTTTTCTTCACGTTTTTCCCATAAAAATTCTTGTTATCGGATACTTAAAAACATTTTGTGCGTCTCGATTACTTCTTACAAATATCATACCCGCCAAGTCGAAACGGTACTCCTTTTAATATGCTTTACCAAACTAGTTTCGAGAATGTTACGGTATACTTAAAATAAGAGGTGATGAACTTGCCAACTATTACAAAAATAAGTCGTCAGAAAAACAATCAAGAACGATACAATATCTATTTAGACGGAAAGTATGAATTTGCAGTAGATGAAGCCGTTTTGGTACAGTATGAACTGGCAAAAGATCGCGTCCTCGAAGACTGGGAAAGAGATGAAATATTATTCGATGAGGAAGTTCAGAAATCCTTTAATAAAGCGCTGCATTTTTTAGGGTTTCGCATGCGTAGTGAAAAAGAAGTGAAGGATAAGCTGAAAAAACTTGGTTACGGAGAAGCTGTCATTATTGAAGCAGTGCGTAAATTATATACATTAGGTTTCTTAAATGATGAAGAATTTTCGAAGGCACTCATGCAAACGAAGAAGAATTCCAACAAACAAGGTCCTAGAGCGATTCAACAAGAACTCATGAAAAAAGGAATTGATAAAAAGTTGCAAGAATCTATTCTAAATGACTACTCAGAAGAAGACCAATTAGCTACTGCCCGAGAAATACGTGATAAAGTGATTCGCAAACTGACATCTAAAACACCCTCTCAAACAAAAAACAAAATCCAAGAAACCTTAATGAGAAAAGGATTTAACTTTGAAATCATTCGAACAGTCAATGAAGAAGTTGAATGGGAAACGGAGACAGAAGAATGGTTGGAACTAATCTCTGCTCAAGGAGAGAAAGTCTGGGACAAGTTTGCCAAAAAATACAGCGGCTATGAACGAACTATGCGAGTCAAACAAGCACTATATCAAAAAGGATTTCCATCCGAACAAATCGATAATTTTATCGAACGAAAGGTGAACGAAGAAAATGGAGAAGAAATTTAGTGAAATGACGGAACAAGAAATAAAGACTGAAATAGCCTCTTTAATGGAAAAAGCAAAAAAAGCGAGTCAAATGGGATATATTAATGAATTCGCAGTATTAGAACGAAAAGTTGTCATGGCGCAAAGCTATTTAATCGATCCAGCTACAATTAAACCCGGAGAGATGTACCGAATTGAAGGAGACCCTGGCATGTTTTTTCAAGTGGACTATTTAAAAGGTCGATTTGCTTGGGGACACCGACTTGGTGGAGAGAAAAAAGAAGAAGCTTTGCCAATTGCCATGTTAAAACCGCTCAAGGAGGGAAAATAAATGGAACAAAAAATCACCCGTTTAACCGATGAATTATTAATGAAAAATACCTCTATTTCCGAAGAAAAAGCACGCACATGGATTGAACTGCTATGGTCAGATTTTGAAGCTTCCTACGCAAAAGCAGGCTACGATTATCAAGGAGACGCTGTCACCGAAAAAGTGATTCGTCAATGGATCAACAGCTACGGGGATCGCATTCACGAATTTGCTGCAACGAACCCGAAGTATGCCCATTTATTAAATGAAGGTGAGTAATTAAGTTTAATTGATATAAATAGATAAGGTACAAAGCGGAAATTACCATTGTGAGTGGTAACTTCCGCTTTTTCTTATCCAAAGAGAAAGATTGGATTCACTCGTCTTAAGGTAATCAAGGTCAACTGCCCTCATTCACAAAAGCCGCATTTGTCTCAAAATTTTCCACTTCCTCCAGCGCTAGAATGTTACGTAATTTTTGACTCACTTCTTCTAAGCTGTTTTTCTCTGGAAGATAGAAAGCACTTTTCCCAACGTATTGATTGGACCCCTCTATTTCCAAGGTACGAATGGATAAATTATTCAATTGAACGTATTGTTTTTGAAGGGCATATAAGTCCTTTACCTGGAAATCTGTTTGAACATTATCCCCGAGAATATCGGAAATTTCTCCAATTGTGAATAAGGTTTTAGCAGAGACTGCTTGTGTAATTATTACTTCCAAAAATTGACGTTGCCTTTCATCACGAGAATAAATGGAATTGACAGGTCGCTCTCTCATTCGGACAAATGCGAGCGCCTCTTCACCGTTGAGGTGTGTGAGACCTTTCTTGAAATCAATTCTCGTTTTATCATAGAAATTTTCTTCCCAGAAAGCTTCTTTCACATCAATATCTACACCATCTAATGCATTTACAATGTCACGAAATCCATCGAATTTCACTGCGATAAAGTAATCGATCGGAATATTAAGAAGCTTCTCGATGGTCTCGATTTGTAATTTTGACGCACCATATCCTGTTATTTGGCCGTAAGTATAGGCAGAATTAATCTTATGAATACCAGTGAAATCACCTGCATTTTCGATATGCACACGTGTATCTCTTGGAATTGTGACCATCGTCATTTCATGGGTGGAGGGGTTTAAAGTTACCAATAGCTGCGTGTCTGCTCGGCTATTTTCGGATTCGCTAGAATAATCCTCTATGCCAAGTAAAAGGATAGAAATAGGATCATCACTCAATATAACCGCTTCGTCTCGCAACTCCGATTTATCTCCTTCTCGCACCAGGTCAACGGATGATTTATCGAACGCATTTTTCAATTGAACAATTGTAAAAATGCCAAATATCAATACTACGGAAAGCGCGAATAAACTCGCAATGATAATCCATTTGCTCATTTTATTATCTTTCTTTTCGTAGCGAGTAGTTTTTTCCTTCACGTGATCGCTCCTTTTTGATGGGCAAGAGATTTCGGTGTTCTTTTATTATGAATGAATTTTTTAAGTAATCTCAGAATTATCCAATTACATGAACGAATATAACTTGAAAAAGTTCCAATTTAAGTAAATTTATTGATATTTACTAGAAAAAAATAGAAATTGCATTACTTGAAGATTTGCGGTTCGATTTTGGTAAACGGAGTTAGAATATAGATGAATTTCTCTGTCGCGAAATTCTTCTGAAGGTTTTTGAATGGAAATGTATGAAAATTAAGAGGTTATTAATAATCAAAAGTGTAGATTGGGATTATTTAGACCTGCAAGGTGTGCGATTCCGATTAATAAGTGTGCGATTCAGATCAATAGGTATGCGATTCTTGATTCGCCAAATCTAAATCGTACAGAGTTAAAGTCACACTTTGATAAGTCCTAAATAAAAAAGCTGGTACTACCAAATTATCAATCGGTAGTATCAGCTTTTTAGTTTGGCATAGTAAAGTCGAGCTTTTTGTGAAGTTTGTCTTCGCTAAATATCCAACCAGTGTAAGAATTAACGACTTCAAGCTCTTCATTCAAATGAGCCACAGCTACGAATGGATAATAATCGTTGCTTCTATAGCGAAGATCGATTAGTCGTACTTCGTATACGTGGTCATGTTCGGTAATTTCCCATCGATAGATAGGGGAGAAAGACGTAAAGGCTTGTAGGTTTTTATCTTTTAAAGCAGCTTTTACTAATGGTGAGTCGGGAATTTCTTTCCGTTCAAATTTGTCGTAAATCGTGATGGAACGTCCATATGCCCTTCCGACGTAATGGTGCGTTGGGGTCAACACTGCAAGTCTCCACTGGAAAAATGTCATGGTCGGTGCGACGATAATTTCTTCCGCATCCGAAATCATATGTTTTACGGTGTGTTTTACTGCATACTGCACGATAAATCGCAAAATATAATAGATGACGATGATTGCGTACATCATTAAAAACGTATACACGGGATTTGCGCCAAGTGACCATAGTAGAATCCCTGCTACATGCATGAAGAAAATAATGGGATCAAATGTGTTAATGACGTTCAAAGCTACCCATTTTTTTGAAAAGGGCCGTAGCGCTTGTGTCCCGTAAGAATTAAAGATGTCCACAAAGACGTGTAAAAATACTGCTAAGAAAGACCACAGCCATAGATGTAGTAAATTGGAGGCTGGGAAAATGAAGTGTAGTGTATATGCAATCAAGATTGGCCATAGTAAGACAGCCGGTATTGAGTGTGTAATGCCTCGGTGATGACGTATATATACCGCGTTATTGCGAAGCTTTAAGACGGTATCGATATCTGGAATTTGTGAACCGATAATCGTTCCCGCAATAACTGCAGTTGTTGTTGTCGTGTGAGCTGCTACTACAGGGTCGATCATGGCGATACCACCCAGAGCAATTCCCATTACGATATGTGTTCCGGTATCCATGCCGATCAACTCCTTTTTAAAACCTTCTAAATTTTTGTTCATCATATAGTATTTTTGCTAAAATAACAAAGTAATTGTTCGATAAAGTAGTACGATATTTATTACCCGAAATCGTATGTTCTTAATCCAAATGACTGGAGGGAACTAGATGAAAGCACAGGATATAAGACGATTTCGCGAAGCATTGCTCACTTGGTACCATAAGGAAAAGCGAGATTTACCATGGCGAAAAGCAAATGATCCATACCATATTTGGATTTCAGAAGTGATGTTACAACAAACAAAAGTAGATACGGTAATTCCGTATTACGAAAAATTTATCGAAGCATACCCGACCTTACCAGATATGGCGGCAGCAGATGAAGAGCATGTGTTAAAAAATTGGGAAGGTCTTGGTTATTATTCCCGAGCGAGAAATTTACATGCAGGTGTAAAAGAAGTTGTCGAACGCTATAACGGATCACTTCCAACAACGAGAGAAGAAATCTCTTCAATTCGAGGAATAGGTCCTTATACAGCAGGAGCTATTTTAAGCATTGCTTATCAAGTTCCAGAGCATGCAGTAGATGGAAATGTTATGCGGGTGTTATCGCGTGTTTTATTTATCGAAGAAGATATTGCAAAACCTAAGACGAAGAAAATTTTTGAAGAAGCTGTAATGGAACTTATCGATCGACACGATCCAAGTGGGTTTAATCAAGGGCTCATGGAGTTAGGTGCGACGATTTGTACGCCTACTAAACCTAGTTGCCTCTTATGTCCTATAAATGATGTGTGTGAAGCATTCAGTAGAGGATTACAAGAAACGCTTCCGATAAAAACGAAAAAAACAAAAGCGCTATCACAGCAGTGGAATGTTTTAGTCGTTGAAAATGAACACGGTGAACTTTTGATGGAAAAACGACAATCGAAAGGATTGCTCGCGAATATGTGGCAATTTCCAATGATGGATCCTAACGAGTTGGACGTTTCCATGTTTGCTGAAAAAATGACTTTGAAACATGTCTTTTCTCATTTAATATGGGAATTGAATGTATTTTATGTAAAAGCAAACGATTTACATATGAAAGCGGATGGAGTATGGAAATCTGCAGATGAGATAGAAAAATTACCAAAAGCAGTACCAATGATTAAAATATGGGATGCCTATAAAAAGGAGAATGTGGGATGACATCAAAAGTAGCGTTAGTAACAGGGAGTAGTCGTGGTTTAGGAAAAGCAATAGCGATTGAATTAGCGAAAAATGGATATGATGTAGTGGTAAATTATGCACGTAGCAAAAGTGCTGCTTTAGAAACAGTAAAAGAAATTGAAGCGTTAGGTCAGCGTGCGTTGTTAGTCCGTGCAAACGTTGGAGATATGGAGAAGCTTCGTACCATGTTTGAAACGATTAAAGAAGAGTTTGGACGATTAGATGTATTCGTAAGTAACGCGGCTTCTGGAGTACTTCGTCCAATTATGGAATTAGAAGAATCTCACTGGGATTGGACAATGAACATCAATGCGAAAGCAATGCTCTTTGGTGCACAAGAAGCGGCAAAATTAATGGACAAAGGCGGGAAGATTCTCGGGATTAGTTCGTTAGGGTCCATTCGCTATTTGGAGAATTACACTACTGTTGGCGTGTCAAAAGCGGCGATTGAATCGATTACACGCTATTTAGCGGTGGAGTTGGCTGAAAAAGGGATCGCAGTAAATACTGTTTCTGGAGGAGCATTAGACACTGACGCGTTAAAACATTTTCCGAACCGCGAAGAACTTTTAGGGGATGCGCGTGATAATACGCCAGCTGGACGTATGGTAGAAATCGAAGACATGGTCAGCACTGCAATGTTTTTACTTTCTGACGGGGCAGATATGATTCGTGGTCAAACTATTATTGTTGATGGTGGTCGCTCAATCGTCATTTAAAAAAATTTTTTTATGTATGATTTCTTCCTTCCTGCACATTCTATTTAGCACGGAGGTGATTCATCCATGGAAAAAAATCCGAACAACCAACCCAACAAACGAGCAGAATTTGGGACGGAAACGGACATTCGTCAAGTAAAACAACAAAATCGTCAATCAGAAGCTGCGAAGCGTCAGGCGACAAATCGTTCTACAAACGGTTCCAAATAAGGGTGTTAATCTCCAAATGAGCAGAGGCTTTTGCCTTTGCTCATTTTTTTTGCTACTGTTTTACATACGAAGTTGTTATAATATGACACATACCAAATATATACGTGCGCGTTTTTTGCGAAAAGGTGGGCAAAATTATGTCGGTACCAACGGAAGGGGAAAGCATTCAGATCCACAGCTATAAACACGACGGAAACATCCACCGAGTCTGGCAAGAAACTATGGTGTTAAAAGGGACAAAAAATATTGTGATTGGAGCAAATGAGCGAACGTTAGTAACGGAATCAGACGGTAGAACTTGGATTACAAGGGAACCATCCATTTGTTATTTTCATGCAGAGCATTGGTTTAATATTATTTGCATGTTACGTGAAGACGGCGTTTACTATTATTGCAATATTAGTTCACCATTCATCTATGATAACCAATCGTTAAAATACATCGATTATGATTTAGACGTGAAAGTTTTTCCAGACATGTCCTATGCCATTCTAGATGAAGATGAATTTCAAGAGCACAAGAGGCAAATGAATTATCCGGATGTGCTTGAAGCGATATTATATCGTAATATTGAAAAGCTAATTAGCTGGGTGAAACAGCGTAAGGGTCCTTTTGCACAAGACTTTATTGATGTTTGGACAAGTCGTTATGCTTTCCACAAACAATTGAAAATGAATGAAGAATGATGCCTGTTGACATTCAACAGGTTTTTCATTTGGAAGAGGTGAAAGAATGAGTGCAACGAAACGATATATGGAATTTGTAAAACCGTACAAATGGCAAATTGCGTTTACGATTGTTATTGGGATCGTAAAATTTGCTATTCCGCTTTTTATCCCTATCCTGATTAAAGTAGTTATTGACGATATTATCGGTGCGCCAGCGTTAACAGATGCCGAAAAAATGAGACAGTTATTTTACTGGTTAGGTGGAACGGCGCTTGTATTTTTCTTTTTGCGACCACCAATCGAGTACTATCGTCAATATTATGCACAACTAGTCAGTAACAAGATATTATTTGATATCCGTCAAAATTTATATGGTCATCTTCAAAAATTATCGATGCGCTATTATTCTAATACACGCGCAGGTGAAGTAATTTCTCGTGTAATTAATGACGTAGAGCAAACGAAAAACTTTGTAATGATTGCGTTAATGAACTTATGGTTAGACCTTGCTACCATTATCATCGCAGTAGGAATCATGTTAACGATGGATATTCCGCTGACGATTGTGACGTTACTTGCTTTCCCGTTTTACGCATTTAGCGTGAAATATTTCTTTGGTAGATTACGAGATTTAACGAAAAAACGCTCACAAGCACTTGCAGGTGTACAAAGTTACTTGCATGAACGAGTACAAGGCATGAGCGTGATTAAAAGCTTTGGATTAGAAAAGCATGAACAAGGCCTCTTTGATGAGGCAAATGGAGAGTTTTTAGATAAAGCAATTGATCATACAAAATGGAATGCGAAGGCATTTGCAGTCGTGAATACAATTACAGAAGTGGCACCGTTACTTGTTATTGGCTATGCCGGATATCAAGTTATTGAAGGAAATTTAACGGTCGGTACGATGGTGGCATTCATTGCATATATTGAACGATTGTATAACCCTCTTCGACGCCTCGTGAATTCTTCTACAACATTAACGCAAGCATATGCATCTATGGACCGCGTTTTTGAATTAATGGATGAGTCGTATGATATTCAAGATGCAAGTAATGCCCGTCAGTTGAAAACCGCAGATGGTAAGTTAACGTTTGATCACGTGTTTTTTTATTATGAAGATGAGAACGATTTAGTGTTAAAGGACATGTCGTTTGAAGTAAAACCGGGTCAGACTGCTGCTTTTGTCGGAATGAGTGGCGGCGGGAAATCAACCATCGTTAGCTTAATCCCACGATTTTATGACGCACAAAAAGGTGCCATTCGAATTGATGACCATGATGTGAAAAGTCTTCAAGTGAAATCATTACGAGATCAAATTGGTATCGTACTACAAGATAATATTTTGTTTAGCGATTCTGTCCTGTCGAATATTAAAATGGGGAAACCCGAGGCAACTTTTGAGGAAGTAGTAGCAGCTGCAAAAGCAGCTAACGCTCATGACTTCATTGAAACACTTCCGCAAGGATACGATACGAAAGTCGGCGAACGCGGAGTGAAATTATCCGGTGGTCAAAAGCAGCGTGTGGCAATTGCACGTGTGTTTTTAAAAAATCCGCCGATCTTAGTTTTAGATGAAGCGACATCCGCTCTAGACTTAGAAAGTGAAGCGCTTATCCAAGATTCTCTGGAGCGATTAGTTTCAGATAGAACAACGATAATTGTTGCGCATCGTCTATCCACGATTACGCATGCTGACCAGATTTTCGTCATTGATCATGGTGAGTTAAAAGAGCAAGGAACGCATGATGAACTGATGCAAGCCAAAGGAACGTACTTCAATTTATTCCAAGTACAACAACTAGATAAACCAGCCACACCTGAAACCCTTCAATAGTTGAAGGGTTTTTCCTTTATTTTCAAGTAGGTCAAAAGTTCTAACAGATAACAAATTAACTATTGCAAAAATAATTTCTATTTGTATAATAAAGAACATATAAAATATTCTGATATTAATAAACTGTGTAAAAGGGGGAACAGCATGAGCGAGCGAAAAGCAATTCTTCAAGTAAAGGATCTGCAGACATCCTTTTTCACAGATGACGGGGTAATTCCGGCGGTAGATCATATTGATTTCTCGATTCATGAAGGAGAAGTCTTAGGTATTGTAGGCGAATCAGGGTGTGGGAAAAGTGTCACCTCTCTTTCTATTATGGGTCTGGTTCAAAGCCCTCCTGGGAAAATTACAAGTGGTGAAATCTTATACGGAAATAGAGATTTATTGAAATTAAATGAAAAAGAAATGCGATCTGTACGAGGAAACGAAGTCGCGATGATATTCCAAGAACCGATGACTTCTTTAAACCCACTTTTTACCATTGGTAATCAACTGATGGAAGCGATTTTGTTACATAAAAAAGATTGGTCGAAAGCACAGGCGAGAAATCGAGCAGTAGAAATGATGACTTTAGTTGGGCTTCCAAGAGCTTCAGAACTAATGAAAGAATATCCTCATCAACTTTCGGGTGGAATGAGACAGCGTGTTATGATCGCGATGTCACTCGTATGTGACCCGAAAGTGTTAATCGCAGATGAGCCGACAACCGCTCTAGATGTAACGATTCAAGCGCAAATTTTACAGTTAATGAAAGATTTAAATGAACGCTTAAATACAGCCGTATTATTAATTACCCATGATTTAGGTGTTGTGGCTGAAACGTGCGAGCGCGTCATCGTGATGTATGCAGGGCAAATTGTTGAGCAAGGTCCAGTAGATATTATTTTCAAAGACCCGCAACATCCTTATACAAAAGGATTGCTGCAATCTGTTCCTGATATGCGCTACAAAAAACAACGTCTATATTCGATACCAGGAAATGTTCCGAGACCAGGGTCGATTAAACAAGGATGTCGATTTGCAGCACGCTGTGAGTTTGCGTTTGATAAGTGTCTAACAGAAAATCCTGACTTGTATCAAACATCTCCGGTGCACCAAACACGGTGCTTCTTATATGAAAACGAGGAGGTGCACGTAGATGACAGAGCCACTGTTGAAAGTTGAAGGATTAAAAAAGTATTTCCCAATTAAAAAAGGTTTATTAGCAAGAGAAGCAGGTCACGTGAAGGCCGTTGACGATGTTTCCTTCGAAGTTTATGAGGGAGAAACACTTGGGATTGTTGGAGAATCTGGCTGTGGTAAGTCGACTACGGGTCGAATGCTCATGCGTCTACTTGATCCTACAGAAGGTAAAGTGACATTTAACGGCAGAGTTTTAACCGAAGCATCAAAAGAAGAGATGCGTAAAGCTCGTCGAGAAATTCAAATGGTCTTTCAAGATCCTTACGCTTCCTTAAATCCTCGTCATACAATCGGGAAAATATTAGAAGAACCGTTGATTGTTCATGGTATAGGTGATGCGAAAGAACGGAAGAAAAAAGTATATGAGTTATTAGAAATAGTAGGATTGAGTAGCTATCATGCGAAGCGTTATCCACACCAATTTAGTGGTGGGCAACGTCAACGAATAGGAATTGCACGCGCTTTGATGACAAATCCGAAATTGATAATAGCGGATGAACCAGTGTCTGCACTCGATGTTTCCATTCAGTCGCAAGTTCTTAATTTAATGCAAGACTTGCAGAAAGACTTGAAGTTAACATACATCTTTATTGCTCATGATCTTGGTGTCGTTCGACATATTAGCGATCGTGTAGGCGTAATGTATTTAGGGAAAATGGTGGAACTTGCATCAAGCGAAGGTCTATATGACAAACCTTTGCATCCATACACCAAAGCGCTACTTTCTGCAGTTCCGGTTCCTGACCCGAACTTTACGAGAGAGCAAATTATTATTAAGGGAGATATCCCAAGTCCTTCCAATCCACCAAGTGGATGCACATTCCACACACGTTGTCCTTTCAAAATGGATGTGTGCACGCAAGTGGTTCCAAAATTGGAAGAAGTTGAATCCGGTCATTCTGTTGCATGCCATTTATATAATGGGGAGATGCAACAATGATAAATACACAATATGGAGGGGTCAAATTGAGTAAAAAGAAATTATGGTCTTTAGCTGTACTTCTAGTTTTAACCCTTTCTACCATCTTAGCTGCATGTTCATCTGGTGATGACGATAATGCAAATGGAGATAATGGTGGAGATAGCTCTAAACCGAAGATTTTAGTATTCGGTCGCGGTGGAGATTCGGTATCTCTAGATCCGGCAACAGTAACAGATGGAGAATCTTTTAAAGTAACAAAAAACGTTTTTGAAACGCTTGTAAACTTTGGCGACCAAGATACAGAAATTCATCCTGGTCTTGCAAAAGAATGGGAAGCGTCAGATGATGGTTTAACATACACGTTTACGTTAAACGAAGGAATCAAATTCCATGATGGAACAGACTTCAACGCGGATGCAGTTGTATTCAACTTCGATCGTTGGGCAAATGGTTCTGGGGAAGATTTCTACTATTATTCTTCTATGTTTGGTGGATACAAAGGGGATGAAGGCCACGTAATTGATTCAGTAACTGCTGATGGCGATTACAAAGTTGTTTTCAAACTGAAACGTCCACAAGCACCATTCTTAAAAAATATTGCAATGAGCCCATTCGCAATTGCTAGCCCGGCTGCAGTTGAAGAAAAAGGGGAAGCGTTTGGTGACAATCCAGTTGGTACTGGACCATTTAAGTTCGTAGAATGGAAACGTAATGACTCTATTACAATCGAGAAAAACGAAGACTACTGGCAAGATGGCCTTCCGAAGTTAGACAAAGTTATCTTCCGTTCTATTCCAGATAACTCTGCTCGTTTAAACGCTTTAACTACTGGTGAAATTGATTTAGCAGATGGTGTAAACCCTGCTGATGGAGCAACTGTTGAAAGTAATGACGAGTTACAATTGTTTGAACGTCCTTCTATGAACGTAGGGTACCTTGGTTTAACAAGCACACGACCTCCGTTTGACAACAAATTAGTACGTCAAGCGATTAACCATGCAATTGATAAGCAGGCGATTGTGGATGCATTCTTCGAAGGCCGTGCAGAAGTTGCGAAAAACCCTATGCCTCCAGTAATCGGTGGATACAATGACGATATTCCTGGATACGATTACGATCCAGCAAAAGCAAAAGAATTGTTAGCAGAAGCTGGCTTCCCTGATGGCTTTGAAATGGATCTATGGGCTATGCCTGTTCCACGTCCTTATATGCCTGATGGTCAAAAAGTAGCGGAAGCAATGCAAAAGAACTTAGCTGATGTTGGAATCAAAGCAAACATCGTTTCATACGAGTGGGCTACGTATTTAGAAAAAGCACGTAACGGAGAAGCAGATGCATTCTTACTAGGATGGACTGGTGATAATGGAGATGCTGATAACTTCATTTACGTTCTGTTAGACAAAGACAACATTGGAAGCAATAACTATTCATACTATAGCAACGACGAATTACACGACATCCTGATTGAAGCGCAATCTACTGTTGATGAAGATGCACGTAATGACCTATATATGCAAGCTCAAGAAATCATTTTTGACGATGCACCATGGGTACCAATTGCACACTCAACACCATTGTTAGCTGGCCGTGCGGACATTACTGGTTTCTTACCACATCCAACTGGTTCAGATAAATTGGAAACAGTAGACTTCGAATAAGTTACAACAAAAGGGGAGAAGTCATCGTGATTTCTCCCCTGTTTATATGATTTTCGCTACACAATACTGCATTAGATGGAGAGGTGAAGACGATGCTTCACTATATTGGAAGAAGACTCTTACAATTAATCCCAGTTTTGCTGGGCATGACATTTGTCGTTTTCATGATCATTCGGGCGATACCTGGAGATCCTGCACAAGTAATTTTGGGGCAGCAGGCGACGAAAGAAGCGATCGAATCATTACGAGCAAAGCTCGGATTAGATAATCCTTGGTATGTTCAATATTTTGATTATTTAAAGGGATTATTCACAGGGGATTTAGGGGAGTCTCTCCGGACAAAAGTTCCAGTGCAGGATGAAATTTGGCAGTATTTATCTGCTACATTAGAGCTTTCCTTATTCGCCATTATTATCGCAGTTATTATTGGGGTGAATGCCGGTATTATTTCTGCTTGGTTCCAAAATTCTTGGTTTGATTACACGGCGATGATTCTAGCGCTTGTCGGCGTTTCCATGCCGATCTTCTGGCTAGGTCTCATGCTGCAATGGGTATTTGGAATTCAATTAGATATTTTACCAACTACAGGTCGAGAAGAAGTTCGAGATCCCGTTCAAGCCGTCACGGGACTTTATGTGATCGACATCTTTATGACTGGTAGGCTTGACCAGTTAGGTACTGTGTTGAAACATTTAGTATTACCTGGAATTGCACTTGCTACGATTCCGATGGCAATCATTGCTCGTATGACACGTTCAAGTATGTTAGAAGTGATGCGTTCTGATTACGTTCGTACAGCACGGGCAAAAGGACAAAAAATGTTTTGGGTTGTCTACAAACACGCGTTGAAAAATGCCATTATCCCAGTGTTAACCGTCATTGGATTACAAATGGGATTATTACTTGGTGGTGCGATTTTAACGGAAACCATTTTCGGATGGCCAGGTATCGGTCGTTATATTTATGAGGCAATTAACTTCCGAGACTACCCAGTTATTCAATCTGGTATTTTAGTCGTCGCATTTATCTTCGTAATGATTAACTTGCTTATTGATTTACTTTACAGCTTAATTGATCCACGTATTAAATATGATTAAGAAGGAGGCTCCCGTCTATGTCTGAATTAGCGCCAAAAGCAAACGTTGCAGTAAAAAAAGAACGCGAAGCAGGACCATGGAGGGAAGCTTGGCGAAGCTTCAAAAAAAGCAAAGTAGCTCTTGTTGGAGCTGGAATCGTCATCTTCTTTATCTTACTTGCCATTTTCGCACCGTGGATTGCACCACAAGGGATTAACGAACAAAATATGAGCATACGCTTACAAGCTCCATCAGCGGAACATTGGCTAGGAACGGATGATTTCGGTCGAGATATTCTTTCCCGAATTATTCATGGAGCTCGTATATCATTATGGGTTGGTTTCTTTTCTGTTATTGGATCCGTTATCGTAGGAAGTACACTCGGTATCATTGCAGGGTACTATGGTCGCTGGGTAGATGCCATTATCTCTCGTATTTTTGATATCATGCTTGCTTTTCCAAGTATTCTACTTGCGATTGCAGTTGTATCAGTATTAGGACCTTCTCTTCAAAATGCATTAATCGCGATTGCCATTATCAATATTCCTAACTTCGGTCGACTTATTCGATCCAAAGTATTGAGTATTAAAGAAGAAGAATACATTACTTCTGCAAAAGCAATTGGAATGAAAGACTTCCGGATTTTATTCTCACATATCCTCCCGAACTCGATGGCACCCGTCATTGTTCAGGGAACATTAGCAATTGCCACTGCAATTATTGAAGCTGCAGCACTCGGCTTCCTAGGACTTGGAGCACAAGCGCCTACACCTGAGTGGGGGAAAATGCTGGCAGATGCTAGACAATATCTAATCAACGCACCATGGACTATGATCTTCCCAGGATTAGCAATCATGCTGACCGTATTAGGATTTAACTTAATGGGTGATGGCTTGCGTGATGCACTTGATCCAAAAATGAAAAGCTAATAAAACATCCTCCGACATCTGGAATGACCTTTGTCGGAGGATGTTTTTGTGATTACACTAGTAAATCGGTAATTTTAATTCGCACCAAATTCGACATTATCGCACCAAATTTTAAATTACCGCACATTTACTAGTTCAATTGATTCAACGAAATAACCATATTTCTGAAAATCCACTAATTTCTTGTTTCTTCTATTAAAATTGTGAAAACTTAAGAGGAAAAGTACGAAAGAAGGATCTCAAACTTAAAAACACTCCCTCTACTTCGGTGAGTAAAAAAGAGTGTTTCTATTAAAATGTATCTTCTAGTTTTAACTGAATTTCCTCTCCATGGTAATTCTGGTGAGAAACAATGAGTGTATCTAGATGTTCGAGTTGTTCTTCGTAATCGAGTATCGAAGAAATTAGGTGCAAGAGGTGGTATGAACCAAGAGAATCTTCTGAGCTTTTTTCGGTCAACTTTTTCGCGAAAAAGTCCATTACTTCTTGTTTGTTTAAACGACTGCTCTCGCTAGTTACACCGGTATGTTCAGGTTTTAACTTCCCAGTGTATTTAAGCAAAAGCTGTTCGTTATACGCTAACAGGCCATCCACTCGCGATTGTAGCATTTCTCGAAAATCGGGGGGTAAATGACTTAATTCGTTTTCATGTAAATGAAATCTCTTGAGCAAATCCCAGGATTTATTCGTAACAGCAATCATTTGACGATACACGACTAATTTTCGAGCTTTCGAACGTTTTTCACGTGTTAAATAGTTACGCTCTTCTTTATAAAATAAATAAATTTGATCAAGCTTGACGAGTTTATCCCGAATCAGCTCCAACGTTTGTTTCGTTGCTTGATGATCGGATGCTTGTCGCGCGGCGAGTCTTGTCCAACGAATTAGTTCATCTTGGGTGAGTTGAATCGTTTGATACAATCGCGTTTCATATTTCGGCGGCATGAAAATTAAATTCACCAAAAAAGCTGCCAGTACACCTACGACGATGGTTGCAAATCGTAGCAATGAAAATTCTTGGAAGTTATCACCTTGTATTTCCATGATCGCAATAATCGTAACGAGTGCTAGAGACACGGATTTTTCTAACTTGAGTTTCAACATAATCGCGATCGTAATAACGGCTGCTAATCCTATTGCAACGTAGTTATGCCCAAAAATTGTCGCGAACAGGACCGCTACTATCGCCCCGATTAAGTTGGACTGAATTTGTTCAATAATCGTTAAATAGGAACGATAGATAGATGGTTGTAACGCAAAGATTGCAGCAATTCCTGCAAAAACAGGAGAAGGCAAATGCAACAAATCAGCTAGAAATAATGCAAAAACAATCGCTACTCCTGTTTTAAGAATTCTTGCTCCTAATTTCATAAATGATAAAATTCCTTTCTTACACGGACATTGCTTCGAAAGCGTGTTCTACTGCTTGTATAGACTGCTTTATATCTTCCTCCGTGTGTGCAGTTGTGATAAACCATGCTTCGTATTTAGAAGGAGCTAGATTGATTCCTTGTTCTAACATCAAACGGAAAAATGTCGCAAACAATTCCCCGTTACTGGCTTCTGCTTGCTCGTAATTTTCTACCTTTACATCTGTAAAGTAAATCGTTAAAGCTCCTTTTAAGCGATTAGTGGTTATGGTTATTCCATATTTATTCGCAGCAGCTACTATTCCTTCTTCTAGCATCCTACCTAAACGATCCAATTCATTGTAAACGTCTTTTTCCGCTAATACTTCTAAACAAGCAATACCGGAAAGAATGGACGCTGGATTGCCTGCCATTGTTCCCGCTTGATACGCTGGTCCAAGTGGTGCGACGGTATTCATAATTTCTTTTTTACCACCATACGCTCCAATAGGTAATCCACCACCTATAATTTTCCCCATTGCTGTTAAGTCTGGTGTAAAACCAAGTAACGTGGAAGCGGCACCGTAATGGAATCGAAATGCCGTAATTACTTCATCGTATATTGTTAAGAATCCATATTCTGTTGCCAATTCATGTACTAATGCTAAAAATCCTTCATTTGGCTCTACAATGCCAAAGTTCCCGACAATCGGTTCGATTAAGATACATGCAAGTTCTGCGCCCCATTTTTCCACTGCCTCACGAAATGCTTCCGGGTTATTAAACGGAACTGTGATTACTTCTTCTGCAATGGATTTTGGAACACCTGCAGAATCCGGTGTTCCTAGTGTTGCTGGACCAGAGCCTGCAGCGACTAGCACCAAATCAGAATGTCCGTGATAACATCCTGCAAATTTCATGACCTTTGTTCTTCCCGTGTAAGCACGAGCTACCCGAATGGTCGTCATAACAGCTTCTGTTCCTGAATTGACAAAGCGTACTTTATCCAGAGATGGAATTGCTTCCTTTAACATCTTTGCAAAAGTCACTTCGTGAGGGGTAGGTGTTCCATAAAGTACTCCTGTTTCTGCGGCTTTCGTAATTGCTTTTGTAATATGAGGATGTGCATGCCCTGTAATAATTGGACCATATGCAGCTAAATAATCGATGTATTTATTGCCATCAACGTCCCAAAAGTAAGCACCTTGAGCACGTTCCATGACAACTGGCGATCCTCCACCTACTGCTTTATACGATCGAGACGGACTGTTTACTCCACCAACTATATGTTCAAGAGCTTCTGCGTGTAATTTTTCTGATTGTGAATGAATCATGATGTACCTCCAAGTAGCGTTTTCTTCTATCTATAATAGACAATGTTGTGTTTCATTGCCAAAGAAATTGAAAATAATGGGGACAATCGGGTACGATGAGAGAAGAAGGGGGAGTTTTCACGTGATCGCATTAGTGTCGTTTCCAATTAGTTCTAAGTATCAAACGAAATGGGAGGAAGCGTATCCCGAAATACAATTTCACATCGGATCCGTAGAGGATGACATCATTCATCAGACGGAAATCCTCGTTACATATGGAGAAGATTTAGATGCGGACATAATCGCGAAAGCCTCCAAGTTGAAATGGGTCAGTGTAGCTTCCGCGGGGTTAGAAAAAATGCCGCTTGCGGAACTGAGTGAGCGAGGGATTCTCGTCACAAACGCAAAAGGAATCCACCAAATTCCCATGAGTGAATCGATATTAGCGCACATTCTAGCTGTAAAACGTAACCTGCGACAAATTTATCGTCAACAAGCAGAAAAAGAATGGAGCAGAAAAGTTCCGCAAACAGAACTTGCTGGCGCGACGATCGTCATTTTAGGTCCTGGAGCAATTGGATCCGCTGTTGGTGGGGTGTTAAAAGCATTTGGCGTGCAGACAATCGGCGTCAACACGAGTGGCGATTCCGTAGAGAATATGGATGAAACAGTGCCGATGAGCAAACTTTCAGAAGTATTGCCAAAGGCGGATATTGTGTTGTCCCTCCTACCTAGTACCGAGAAAACACATCATTTATTCACACAGGAGCATTTTTTAGCAATGAAAGACTCTGCTATTTTTATGAATTTTGGCCGGGGAGACGTCGTTGCAGAAAATGTACTTTTGCAAGCCATACAAGACAAGGAACTAGCACTTGCCATATTAGATGTGTACGAGGAAGAACCACTTCCGAGTAACCATCCATTTTGGGAGATGGAGCAAGTCATTGTCTCGCCACACGTTTCTAGCCACTCTAAAAATTACATCCCTCGTGCGATGGAAATTTTCGAGTACAACTTGAAAAAATGGCTAGCAGGAGAGACAGATTTTAGGAATCAAATTCAACTGGAAAAGGGGTATTAATCATGAAAATTTATACAAAAACAGGTGATAAAGGAACAACTTCTCTTATTTACGGTAGCCGAGTAGCGAAAAACGATCCGTTAGTGAATGCTTATGGGACGTGTGATGAAGCAAATTCCATGATTGGTTTAGCGGTAAGTCATTTGCAAAGTGAGTTTTTTGATGGCAAAGACACCTTAATGGATGAGTTTCATCAAATTCAAACCACTCTTTTTCACGTAGGTGCGGAACTTGCAACTCCAGCTGGTAAAGAAGTGAAATGGAAACTCGAAGAATCATCTATTGAAGCACTTGAACAAGCGATTGATCAATGGGACGAAACACTTCCTTCTCTGACAAACTTTATTCTACCTGGTGGACATCCAGGAGGTGCAGCCCTTCACGTCGCACGAACCATTGTTAGACGGGCAGAACGCGCTTCATTAGAAGTCGGTGAGCATGTATCTCCATCTGTTATTGCTTATTTAAACCGATTATCGGACTATCTATTTGTAGTGGGAAGATATGTCAATATACAACTCGGTCAAAAAGAAAAAGGATTGCACGCAGGCGAATAAGCCTTTAGGCGGTCAATTTGTTGACATGATGCGCAATTCTTTCTTATACTAATTATAATGATTATTAAGAAAGAATTTTACTGAAATGAGGTGAGGACTTATGACAGAAGTGCATTTACGAGACGCGTTGGATTCGTTAAAATCCACGGGAGTGAGAATTACTCCTCAACGTCATGCGATTCTTGAGTTTCTCATTCAGTCCATGATCCATCCTACAGCTGATGATATATATAAAGCGCTAGAAAGCCGTTTTCCCAATATGAGTGTCGCTACCGTTTACAACAATTTGCGTGTATTCCGAGAAGCGGGACTTGTAAAAGAACTAACTTATGGAGATTCTTCTAGTCGTTTTGACTTTGTTACAAACGATCACTATCACATTATTTGTGATTCGTGTGGCAAAATCGTCGACTTCCATTATCCTGGTTTAGACGAAGTGGAACATCTAGCAAGTCATGTTACAGGCTTCAAAGTCAATACGCATCGCATGGAAATTTACGGCACATGCCCGACTTGTCAAGAACAAGCCACAAACGTTCAATAAGATACCGACATCTATTCAACCATGAGCGAATTTGTTCATGGTTTTTCTTTTGGGAATGAAACACTCCTCTAGCTAAGGACTCTATGGAAGCTAGGATAAGAAGACGATGAGGAACGACTACTTTATTGGAAGAATTAGAGGGGTAGATCTCATCTCGCTGTGTATTGCTTTTCTGGATAGAGGGAACAAAAAAGCCTATTCTCTACTATTGAACGTAGAAAATAGGCGTATGCGTGCTGATTATTTCTTTTCCATCGAAGCTTTTCGATTATAATCTTCATCGAATTCTTTACCTTCTAAATTCGGATCAAGTGTAAGCGGTTCGCGACAATACATACACATGTCAACTCGACCTAACACTTTGGTATACTTCCCGCAATTAGGACAAACGACTTGAACAGCTTTAGTGGATAATAAACCAATCCACGCGTAAACGGCAGTACTTGCAATAATTGCCACAACACCAAGCAACATAAAGATTAACATCACAAGTTGATTTGAACGGAAAAAGATGCCAAGATACATAATGACAAATCCTATGAAGATTAAAGCTAATGCAAACGAACGAATTCGGTTAATCTTATTTTTATAAGGTTTCATACGTTAATACCTCCTTAAGCATTTTTACTATACCATAAATAAGTTCTTCGAAAATAGGAAGGAATCTTAAAATATATGTCGAAAAAAGTACGTATCCAGATCTCGAGAGGAGACTGCAACGAGTGGAACATTTATTGAGACCAATTTATCAAGAACGAGCGAGCCAACCAAACACACTAGGTGTCATCATTGTGGAAAAAATGCAAGAAGTGAGTCCGAGCACTGACAACTTTGACACCATTCTATTTATTTTAATAAAAGAAGCGGACGTTCCAGTATTCACCAAACATTATACATTCGGTACACAAAAAGCTGCGATGCATTTAATTACCGAAAAGCAATTGCGTAAATGGCTACTACTTGGAACGAATCGGAAGGTAGTCGAATGGATATTAAACGGCCGAATCGTTTTCGATCGTAATGAATTTGTTCAAGAGTTAAAAACAGAATTAAAAGATTTTCCATTCTATGGCCGGAAAATGAAAATGGGAATTGAGTTTGCAAAATTGATACGACGTTACTTAGAAGGAAAAGTACTGTTTGAAAACAAACAGTTCATGGATGCGTATCATCACATTGTGGAATCGCTTCATCACTTGGCGAGATTAGCTGTGTTTGAAAATGGATTGCATCCAGAAGTAACTGTTTGGGCACAAGTGAAACAAATTGAACCCGCCATCTATAAACTTTACGATGAACTTTTAACAAGTGAAGAAGCAATTGATAAGCGTCTTGAATTATTATTTTTAGCAAGCGAATTTTTTATTCACTCAAGAACGAAGGATGGAGCAGCGCATATACTCGATGTGATTCAGTCGAAAGAGTATTGGACGATCCAAGACTTACATGAACAAGAAGAATTAAAAAATTACTCCGTTAACTTAGAAGTGTTTATCGAATTTTTAGTGGAAAGAGGATATATTGATATTGAAAAAGTTCAAACAAAAAGTGAATCCATCTTCCACCGGTATTATAAATTGGGAACTAAGCGCATAGACTAATAGTGGAGTATAAATACGATTGGCTAACTCGACAGAAATGAAGGGTTAATGAGCAACAAGAAAACGTTCTGTTCTTCTAACGAACAAACAGAATGTTTTCTTCGGTTGCTCGATTTTTTGTTTAGGAGAATTTGGTGATTCGGAATTGCAATGCAACTTGATTGAAGATAGAATGTCATCCACGTTCGATCGTGTATCGTTAATTGGAAAGATCCATCTCTTCTGCTTTGTTACTGACAACGTATGCTAAATCGTCATTTCCAAAAAGCTGTAGCAAATGTATAAGTGTTGCAGTATCTATTTCTAAATCTATTGGTTCTACAGAATCGAGAACATCTTGGAGTGCTTTATTTTTTGCTTGATGAGGATATGCCTGTTTGTATAATTCTTGAGAATTAAGTTGATTGTTTTTTGCCCACTGAACGAATAGTTGAATCATAATTTGTTCATCTTCTTGATATTTCTTAATGATGAAATCGGTCATTTCGTTGTTTCTCATCTAATAGTTCTCCTTTCTCGAATAAGCCTTATTAGTTGATTGTATGATGAAAATGAATAATGTATCGCTCTGAAATAAGTATATCAAAATTTAAGTGTTGACTTCTAAATGTGTATGCCTTTATACTAAAAAGCGTCGCAAAAATACTATTTCAAAAAAATATTAAATTCGTTCTTGACTCTCGCTTAGCATGATGCTAAATTAGA